>JAGGYV010000197.1 GCA_021162325.1 Desulfobacteraceae bacterium
GACTGGTACACCTTGTATTTACCATGTGCACGATTAAGCCCGACTGGATTTGATGGCATCCTGCTTCTCCAGCAGGTAGCGGTTGAGCTGTTAAAACGGTATTGCGAAAAATATTATAACTATTGCAAACGGGAGTATATCGAACCCCGCCTTGAATTGCGGGAACTGACTAAAGGCGATGATAATATTCCCAATGAAGACTTTTATCAGCTTATTTGTGATGGTGATGAAGTCCAGGTTATTAACAGTATTCAACAGATTCAAAAAGATTTGAAGGACAAGAAAGAGGGTTTGCTGAAAGCCTCTGATCTGAATGCCTGTAATTTTGGAAATCATCTGTTCCAACCGCTGTTTCATGTCCGGCCAGGAGGAAAGATTACCATCCTGCCTGTAGCCCTGAATGAAAGTGAATATCAGTTTGTTTCCGACCTGAAGAATTGGTGTGACACAAATAAGGCATCTTTGGAAAAAGATGGCATGGAACTGTTTCTTTTGAGAAATATGAGCCGGGGAAAAGGTGTGGGTTTCTTTGAGGCCGGTAATTTCCATCCGGATTTTATTCTATGGGTATTTAAAGGCGATATTCAATACGTTAATTTTGTTGAACCTCATGGCCTGATGCACGAAGGCCCCGGCAGCGACAAAATTAAATTTCATGAACGCATCAAAGATGTTGAACTACGCTTAAATGATCCGTCAGTAATATTAAACAGCTTTATTCTGTCCTGGACACCATTTTCAAAATTACAGTGGGATATCTCCAAGGAAGAACTGGAAGATATGCATGTGCTGTTTATGAAAGATGATCCGGAACAGTATGTTTCAAATCTGATGCACGCAATCAGCTGAAATAATAAACTATTTCCGGACTATTCGTTGCCCCATGAACATTTCTGTGAGCCTAAAACGAGGTTACTGATTGGGAACTTCCCCCACCGGCGCAAGGAAGATGTTTGCCGGTAGTGAATATAAAAAAAAGCCTTTCCCGATAGAATACCAATATGAGGGCAAGGCTTTTAATTAAACCGAATAAATAATATCCGCTTTTTTTAATAAAATTCGTTTATTCTTCTGTCTTTTTGGCCTTTTTTTCAACTTTTTCAGATTTCTTTTCAGCCTTTGCAGGTTTTTTGTCTTCTTTTTTGGGTTCAACCGGATCTCCGGTTAATTCAACCAGGGTAAGCGTTGCCGCATCTCCCTTGCGAAGACCAATTTTAACTAAACGGGTGTATCCGCCGGCTTTACTGCCGAACCGCTGCTGCGCATCATCAAACAATTTATGGACAACATTCTTTTCCCGAATAATCGCCATCGCTTGTCTTCTGGCATGCAGATCACCTCGTTTTGCCAAGGTAATCAACTGGTCGGCCCAACGTCGCAGTTCCTTTGCTTTTGGATCCGTTGTTTTAATCCGATCATGTTTAAAAAGCGATGTCACCATATTTCGAAACATGGCGCTTCTATGACTGCTTGTTCTATTTAATTTAACTCCGCTCTTCCGGTGTCTCATAAAGCGTTATTCCCCTTGATCTGTATCATCATCGTCTTCAGGCGGCTCAAAGGAATCAATATTCATACCCAGAGACAACCCCAATTCCGCCAACAGTTCTTTAATTTCATTTAATGATTTTCTGCCAAAATTCTTGGTTTTAAGCATTTCCGATTCCGTCCGTTCCACCAGTTGATAAATCTTGGTGATATTGGCATTACGCAAACAATTGGCACTTCTGACAGAAAGTTCAAGCTCATCCACATCAAGATATAAATTATCATTTTGCCTCGGTTTTGAATCATCAGTGATTTTCTCTGCCAATTCAGGTTCGAGATCTTCATCAAAATTTATAAAAACATTCATCTGTTCTTTTAGTATTTTTGCGGCAAAAGCAACAGTATCCTCAGGCGAAACAGAACCGTCCGTCCAGATTTCCATGGTCAGTTTATCATAATCTGTTTTCTGACCCACCCGCGCATTGGTGATTCGATAATTTACCCGTTTAATGGGGGAAAAAACAGAATCTATCGCAATGGTTCCAACCGGCGCTTCAAGATCTTTATTTAATTCTGCCAGAAAGTACCCTTTGCCGGCTTTCACCGTCATCTCGACCCTAAACTTTGCATCAGCAGACAAAGTGGCAATGTGCTGATCCGGATTCATAATTTCAATTTTTCCATCACCACTAATAATATCGGCTGCCGTGACAACACGTTCACCAGCAACATCAATTTCTATCATTTTCGACTCAGAATCTTCCATTTTAACACGGACATTTTTTAAATTCAGAATAATTTCTGAAATATCTTCCAACACACCCGGAATCGTCGAAAATTCATGCATTACACCATCAAATTTAACGGACACGATGGCTGAGCCGCAAATTGAAGAAAGTATAATTCGTCGTAATGAATTACCGATAGTGATGCCAAAGCCGCGTTCCAGCGGTTCCCAGACGAATTTCCCGTAAGTGGGTGTCTGGCTGGCAATCTGAACCTTTTCAGGTTTGATGATTTCGCGCCAGTTCATATATGTAATTTCATTCAATGACATGTTCAATCTCCAAATTTGTTAATATGCCGGATTTGTTCGATACGGGTACAAAAAATAAATTCTTCGATGAAGAATAGCCGGAATTCTGAAAAATGTGTAGCCGCAGTAGATCGAATTATCTGGAATAAAGCTCGACTATCTGATTCTCCTGAATCGGCATTGTTAAATCTTCCCGAACAGGAACAGCTTTAACCATGCCTTTAAAATTTTCTTTTTCAAGCTCTAACCATTGAGGCATACTTCTACGAACAACAGCTTCAAGAGAGTCAGTAATAACCTGCATCGTTCTGCTTTTTTCACGGATTTCAACCACATCACCGGTTTTGACCTGACATGAGGGGATATCCACCTTTTTCCCATTGATCAAAAAATGACCATGACGAACCAATTGACGTGCCTGGGGCCTTGAATTGGCAAATCCCAGTCGATATACCACATTGTCAAACCGTTGTTCAAGTGCTAATAGCAAATTGGTACCGGTGATCCCTTTTTTTCGGTCTGCCCTTACAAAAGTCAATTTAAACTGTTTTTCAGAAAGGCAATAACTGCGCTTAACTTTTTGTTTTTCACGAAGCTGCAGTCCATAATTGGAAATCTTACCGCCCCGGCGCTGACCATGCTGTCCTGGCGGATAACTACGCCGGTCAAACGCACACTTATCTGAATAACAGCGATCGCCTTTCAGATATAATTTTAAATTCTCCCGTCGGCAAAACCGACAAACAGATCCTGTATATCGTGACAAATTACCCTCCCCTTGTAAACGATTGCTCGAAACAGCTTTAAATCAAGTTTATCAAGTGATGTTAAAATATTAAGTAAATAAACCCACAAAGTCCTTAAACAAACGAAGTAAAAAAATTACTAAACCCGACGACGTTTTTTGGGTTTACAGCCATTATGCGGGATCGGTGTGACATCTTTTATCATCGTAACGGTAAGCCCGGTGGCCTGTAATGATTTCAGCGCGGATTCACGTCCGGGTCCGGGTCCTTTGACATAGACTTCAACGTTTCTCAAGCCATGTTCCATAGCCTTTTTAGCGGCATCCTGAGAGGCAAGTTGTGCAGCAAAAGGGGTACTTTTTCTGGACCCTTTAAATCCGTTCATTCCTGAAGTAGACCATGATATAACATTTCCGTTCGGATCGGTAATTGTCACAATGGTATTATTAAACGTCGATTGAATATGAACAACGCCGTTTAAAATATTCTTTTTTATCTTTTTCTTTGTTTTTGTTCTTTTCGCCATTGACTCCGCCTTTATGTATTATATTACTTTTTAGCGACTCCGCCTTTTTTCTTTACTGCAGTTCTTCTGGGTCCCTTACGTGTACGCGCATTAGTACTCGTCCGCTGGCCACGAACCGGCAGCCCCCTGCGATGACGAAGTCCCCGGTAACATCCCAAATCCATCAATCTCTTGATATTCATTGATATGACAGTTCGGAGTTCACCTTCAACCTTATACACATCATCAATGACCTTACGGATCTGATTGACCTCGCCGTCAGACAAGTCATCCGTTTTGATATTTTCATCAATACCCAGCTTAGCCAGTATAGTTTGAGATGTAGACAGCCCGACACCATAAATATATGTTAAGCCAACAACTATACGTTTACCTTTCGGTAAATCAACGCCCGAGATTCTTGCCAATGTCTGCCTCCTTGTATGCTATATCTAACCCTGACGCTGTTTATGCCGTTTGTTGATACATATGACACGAACAATGCCTTTTCGCTTAATAATTTTGCAATTTCGACATCTCTTCTTCACCGATGCACTTACCTTCATAACACCACCTCAACCCTGTTGCCTGTCAATCTATATTATCAGATAATCATATCAACTGCCCAAGCTGTTACTTGGATCGATATGTAATTCTTCCCCGGGTTAGATCATAAGGGGACAATTCAACCGTCACTGTGTCCCCGGGTAAAATTTTAATAAAGTGCATTCGCATTTTACCCGATATATGAGCGAGAACCTGATGCTCATTTTCAAGCACCACTTTAAACATCGCATTCGGTAGTGTTTCAAGTACTGTTCCCTGAACCTTAATCGGTTCTTCTTTTGCCATTTATGAACTCCCGCTTACAAATTATAAAAACTACATTTAAAAATTAGCATTAAATTTCGCATGGTATCGAATAAATAAAGAGAGGATTATCTCTTTATTTTACCAGTTGTTAAAAACCCTTCATAGTTTCTGGTAATTAAATGGGATTCCACCTGTCCAACCGTATCCATCGCAACCCCGACAACGATTAACAATGAAGTACCGCCAAAATAAAACGGAACATGCAGTTGGGTCATCAATACCGACGGCAACACACAAACCGCTGAAACATATGCCGCGCCCCCCAATGTAATTCGTGTCAGTACCTTATCAATATAATCAGCAGTTCTTTTTCCCGGGCGTATTCCCGGAATATATCCGCCGTATTTCTTCATATTATCCGCAACATCCGCTGGATTGAAAACAATGGCTGTATAAAAAAAACAGAAGAAAAATATGAACCCCACAAACATCAATTCATAAATAATGGTTCCGGGACGAAGTGCCGATGAAACATACTGCATCACGGTAACATCTTTAAAAAAGCTGGCCAATGTTGCCGGAAACATAATTAGAGAAGATGCAAAAATCGGCGGAATAACCCCGGCAGTATTTAGCTTCAATGGCAAGTGGGTACTCTGGCCGCCGTACATTTTTCGTCCCACGACGCGCTTTGCATATTGAACCGGAATTCTACGCTGCCCCTGTTCCATGAAATTAATAAATCCAATAACACCCACCATGAGGATAATCAAAAGGACACATGCAAAAATTCCCATTTCACCGGTGGACAACATCGAAAACGTATTGCCCATAGCCTGAGGCATCCGGGCAACGATACCGGCAAAAATAATCAGGGAAATGCCATTACCGATGCCGCGTTCACTGATTTGTTCGCCCAGCCACATGATAAAAGCCGTACCGGCTGTCAGGGTAATCACTGTCATTATCCGAAATGACCAACCCGGTTCAAAAACAATGTCCAAACCGCCGGGGGCACTCATATTTTCAAGACCCACACTGATGCCAAACCCCTGGATGATACTTAAAACAATCGTACCATACCGGGTGTATTGGGTAATCTTTTTTCGTCCCTGCTCGCCCTCTTTGGAAAGTCTTTCAAGATGCGGAAAAACAACTGTCAAAAGTTGTAGAATAATGGATGCACTAATATACGGCATAATTCCCAGTGCAAATACAGACAGTCTTTCAAGGGCACCCCCGGAAAACATGTTAAAAATTCCAAACAGTGTATCCTGGTACTGCGCAAAAAAGGTCGCCAACGCATCCCCGTCAACACCCGGTGTCGGAATATGAACCCCCACCCGGTAAATTGCCAGAAACGCCAGTGTAAATAATATCCGTTTTTTCAGCTCAGGTATTTTAAATATATTTTGGACACCGGAAGTTGTAACCGCCATTAGGATATAACCTCTACCTTACCGCCAGCCCCTTCAATTTTATCAATTGCACTTTTACTGGCGGCATTGACTTTAACCGTTAACGGAAAATCAATTTCACCTTTCCCAAGCAGCTTGATCCCATCATAGCGGCCCTTTGCCATTCCGGCAGAAAGCAACATTTCTTCATCAACGATGGCGCCACTTTCAAATCTTTTCAAATCACCTATATTTAAAATGACTATTTTCTTTTTAAATATATTGCAAAACCCGCGTTTCGGCAAACGACGATGGATTGGCATCTGGCCGCCTTCAAACCCAGGCCTGACACCACCGCCGGAACGGCTGCGATGGCCTTTGGATCCTCGTCCGGCAGTCTTTCCCAAACCGGAACCGACGCCCCGTCCCAATCGTTTGCGTGAAGACCGTGAACCTTCGGCTGGAGATAATTCATTCAACTTCATGTTCTAACCCTCCACTTTCACAAGATGCGTTACTTTATTGACCATTCCACGGATAGAGGGGGTATCTTGCAGTTCGACGGTTTTATTCATTTTCGTCAGTCCCATTCCCCGCAAAACCTTACGATGTTTTTCAGGCCTTCCGTTCATACTTTTGACGAGTGTAATTTTTATCATTCCAGGCATTTTAATAACTGTCCTTATTATAATTGCTCAACATTCAAACCGCGTTTTGCCGCTGCTTTTTCCCGACTCTGAAGTCCGGCCAGTCCTTTTATTGTTGCTTTCACAACATTGTGCGGATTATTGGAACCCATGCATTTTGTCAGGATATTTTCAACACCGACGGCTTCAAGTACTGCTCGAACAGCACCACCGGCAATAACGCCGGTACCTTGGGAAGCAGGTTTTAATAAAACGCGGCCCGCTCCAAATCGTCCAATAACTTCATAAGGAATTGTTCCGTCGACCAAGGCAACGGAAACCATATTTTTTTTGGCGCTTTCAACCGCTTTTCGGATCGCTTCGGGAACTTCATTTGCCTTACCCAAGCCATACCCAACACTGCCCTGACCATCACCGACGACAACAACAGCGCTAAAGCTGAATCTTCTGCCACCTTTGTGAACTTTTGCGACGCGGTTAATATGTACGACCTTATCAATAAAATTATCGTCTGTTTCTTTCCTGAACAAGGCAATGCCTCCTTATTTACTATTAAAAATCCAGTCCTGCCTTACGGGCGCCATCAGAAACCGCCTTAACGCGGCCATGATACAAAAAACCATTCCGGTCAAAGACAACAGATTTAATTCCCTTTTCTGTTGCGCGCTCGGCGATTAATTGACCAATATAAGTTGCGGCGGCCGTTTTATTATCAAACTTCTGCTGCTCTATGACTTCTTTTTCAGTTGTTGAAGCAGTCACCAATGTAATGCCTTTTGTATCATCTATAATCTGAGAATAAATATGCTTGGCACTTCGGAATACCGACATTCTCGGTCTGTCTTCCGTACCGGATAGTTTTTTTCGAATTCTTTTTTTTCGTTTCAGCCTGAGGGCTTTTCGTCTGTTTTCAGAACCCATGATTCATACCTTTTAATTTTATTCAGATAATAATTTATTTGGCTGTTTTTCCGGCTTTACGCTGGATATATTCCTCGACATACTTCACCCCTTTACCCTTATAGGGTTCCGGTGGTCTTAAACTTCTGATGGTTGAAGCCGTATAACCGAGAAGATCTTTATCAATACCAGACAATTTAATGATATTTTTTTCAATAGTAGCGGATACACCTTCCGGCAGGGGGAAATCAATCGAGTGGGAATAGCCCAAATTAAATTCTATATTTTTACCTTTTAACTCCGCGCGGTAACCAATACCGTTGATTTCAAGCGCTCGCTCAAACCCCTGAGAAACGCCGGTCACCATGTTAGCAATAAGCGCCCGGGTCATACCCCACAGAGATCTGGTCTTTTTATCCATGTTCTCGATTGTGACTGTCAGGGTTTTATCATCAATATTTACGTTAACATCCGGATGTATGGTTCGGGTCAGCGTTCCTTTTTCACCGACAACCGTCAGCACCCGATCCGTATACGTAATCTTTATTTTATCCAATATTTCAATTGGTTTTTTACCAACTCGAGACATGTCTTTCTCCTTAACTACCAGATTTCACAGAGAACTTCACCGCCGACATTCTGTTTCGTGGCCTGCTTGTCGGTTATCAGTCCTTTTGATGTTGAAAGGACGGAAATACCCAGTCCATTAAGAACCGGTTTTACATCCTTGCTGCTGACATAAACGCGGCGGCTGGGTTTACTGACCCGTTTGATGCCATAAATTACATGGCGGTCATCCTGCTCATATTTAAGATAAATTCTGAGTATACCCTGTTTGGTATCCTTGATGAATTTAAAATTCTTAATAAAACCCGCATCTTTAAAAACACCTGCAAGGGCGATTTTAATTTGGGAACCGGGAATATCTACACTTTTATGTTTTGCTTTTCCGGCATTTCTAATGCGGGTCAGCATGTCCGCCAGCGGATCACTCATCGACATTGCATACTCCGTCAATTGCTATGATGTTTATATTTAAAAAAAATTTATTCACTAAAATTTTACCAGCTCGATTTTGTTACGCCGGGTAAAAGTCCTTCTGATGCCATATCCCGGAAACAAAGGCGGCATATTCCAAATTTGCGAATAAAGGCTCTGGGACGCCCGCAGATAGGACATCTGTTATATTGCCTGACCGCAAATTTCGGTTTTCGCGCAGCTTTTACCTTCAGTGATGTTTTTGCCAAAACAAACTCCTTTAATCATTAAAATTAATTTCTGAAGGGCATACCCAACAATTTTAATAATTCTTTGCCTTCTTTGTTATTTTTCGCTGTTGTCACAACCGTAATATTCATGCCTTTGATGGTATCGATTTTATCATAATCAATTTCCGGAAATATAATCTGTTCTTTAATTCCTAAGGTGTAATTTCCTCTTCCATCAAACGCCTTACCGGAAATACCTCGAAAATCACGAACTCGAGGGAGTGTTATATTAACCAGTTTTTCATAGAAATCATACATTTTCTTCCGGCGCAAAGTCACCATGCAGCCGATGGGCATTCCTTCGCGGAGCTTAAATGCGGCAATTGATTTTCTTGCGCGAGTGATCACCGGTGACTGGCCGGATATGAGTTTAAGCTCTTCTTTAGCGGAATCAAGCAATTTAATATTATGGATAGCTTCCCCAAGACCGATATTTAATACAACCTTTTCCAGCTTTGGAACTTCCATCGTATTTTTATAATCAAAAGTCTCAATCAATTTTGAGACAACTTCTTTTTCATAAAATTCTTTTAATGACATGAATATTCCTCCGGCATGCAATTCTATGCATCTATTATTTCATTACATTTTCTGCACACCCGTACTTTTTTGCCATCTTCAAGACGTTGCATCTTGATTCGCACAGGAGCGATACATTTATTGCACATCAACATGACATTTGACCAGTGAATCGCTGCTTCACCTTCTACGATCCCACCTTGTTTGTTTGAAGCATTTGGCCGGGTATGACGTTTGACCATATTGACATTCTCGATAAGCAGACGATTTTTCTTCTCAAGGACATCGATGACTTTACCGATTTTACCCGCGTCCTTACCGACAATAACCTTTACCTTATCATTCTTTCTGATATGGCATTTGTTTTTTTCCATAACCAATATCTCCTGAATTCACCAGCCGTTATATTACTTCCGGAGCGAGTGAAATTATCTTCATAAAACGATGGGCACGCAGTTCTCTGGCCACCGGGCCGAAAATACGTGTGCCGATGGGTTCACGCTGGGGGTTAATTAAAACCGCTGAATTATCATCGAATCTGATATATGTACCGTCTGGTCTCCGAATCTCTTTTTTGGTCCGAACCACGACGGCTTTAAGAACTTCGCCTTTTTTAACCTTTGAATTGGGTATCGCTTCTTTGACTGAGACAACGATAATATCTCCAACACTGGCATAACGGCGTTTGGATCCGCCAAGAACCTTAATGCAGTATACTTTTTTGGCGCCTGAGTTATCAGCAACAGACAACCTTGTTTCCGCCTGAATCATTTTCTTTATCCTCTATATTATACCGCTTTTTCAATAATCTGGCTAACGCGCCATCGTTTTAATTTGCTGATCGGACTGGATTCGGTTATTAAAACCCGGTCACCGATAGAGCAGGTATTCTGCGCGTCATGAGCCGCGAACTTTGTTCGCCGTCTGATAAATTTTTTATAAATTGGATGAATGACGGTTCGTTCAACTCTTACAGTAACGGTTTTATCCATTTTATTACTTAAAACCGTACCCACCAGTTGTCTTTTCATTCCTCTATTTTTATTCATGTCAACAACCCGCTTACCCTATATTTCTTTGACGTTTAATTGTTTTTATCCGGGCAATGTCACGCTTGACCTGTTTCATCCGGTTCGGATTTTCAAGCTGGCCGGTTTTATGCTGAAACCGAAAATTAAATAAGATTTCCGACATATCAACTAATTTGGCATCCAGCTCCTGCTCACCCAACTCTTTAATCTCAATGACTTTCATTTACACACTGCTCCTTTCGATAACTTTTGTTTTAATGGGAAGCTTATGTGCAGCAAGTCTGAACGCTTCTAATGCCAAATCCCGAGAAACGCCTTCCATTTCGTACAAAATTTTGCCAGGTTTGATAACGGCCACCCACCCTTCCGGTGCGCCTTTACCTTTACCCATTCTCACTTCAGCAGGCTTTTTAGTCACTGGTTTATCCGGAAAAATTCGTATCCACATTTTTCCGCCTCTTTTTACATAACGGGTCATTGCAATACGTGCCGCTTCAATTTGTCTGGATGTAATATATCCGCATTCTGCGGCCTGCAGACCAAAGTCGCCAAAATTTAACGTCGAACCGCGTTGGGCTTTACCCTTCATGCGCCCGGTCTGTTGTTTTCTAAATTTAACTTTTTTGGGGCTCAGCATTTGAACTTTCTCCTAATTTCTACTTGCCATCACCTGACATTTGATCGTCTTTAAGAATTTCTCCTTTAAAAATATAGACTTTAATTCCGATCGCACCATACGTTGTTTTTGCGCTAGTGACACCGTAATCTATATCCGCACGAAGCGTATGCAGAGGAACCCGACCATCTTTATACCATTCCGTTCTGGCCATTTCAGCACCACCCAGCCGGCCAGCACAGATAATTTTAATCCCTTCGGCGCCAAAACGCATGGCAGAAGCAACACTCCTTTTCATAGCACGTCGAAAGGCAACCCGACGAATCAGCTGGTTAGCAACATTTTCTGCCACCAGTTGTGCATCAAGCTCAGGTTTTCGGACTTCCTGAATATCGACAAGGACTTCATGTGTCACCATTTTTTCAAGTTTCTTTTTAAGTGCCTCAATTTCGGAACCCTTTTTACCAATGATGATTCCTGGACGGGCAGCAAAAATTCTCAGCTTAATGCGCTTAGAGGATCTTTCAATATCAATGCGGGAGATCCCGGCATGATACAATTGTTTTTTCAAAAACTTGCGTAATTGATGATCTTCCAACACATATTTTGAATATTCCTTGCCGGCAAACCACCTGGAATTCCAAGTTTTAATAATCCCCAGCCTCATTCCTATCGGATTGACTTTCTGACCCAAGCTCTTTCCTCCTTATTTACGACTACCCTTCGGTGACAATCACGGTAATATGGCTTGTACGCTTTAAAATTCGAGAGCCTCTTCCTCTCGCTCTCGCACGAAAACGTTTCAATGTAGGTCCTTCATCGACTATTATATTTTTAATCACGAGCGAATCGACATCCAATTCCGCATTCTGATCTGCATTCGCTATTGCTGAACGCAAAATTTTATGGACTATTCCCGCAGATTTCTGCGGCATAAATTTAAGCGCATTCAATCCTGCTTCAGCGGGCTTGCCTTTGATTGCATCAACAATCTTGCGAACCTTTTGAGCGGAAATACGCATATATTTAGCTGTTGCCTTGACCTCCATGCCGATATTCCTAACCTTTAATTTGTTGAGTATTGATTATTTTGTTTTCTTTCCGCCAGCGTGTCCGTAAAATATCCGGGTGGGAGAAAATTCCCCCAGCTTATGACCGACCATATTTTCAGTGACAAAAACCGGAATAAACTTTTTCCCATTATGCACTGCCAATGTTAAGGCAACCATTTCCGGTATAATCGTAGAACGCCTGGACCATGTTTTAATAACCTTATTGCTCCGTGTTTCTTGAGCGGCTTCAATTTTTTTGTATATTTTAGGATCCACATAAGGTCCCTTTTTTAACGATCGAGGCATAAACGCTCCTAAAAAAATGTATATTTTATCAAGTTTTTATATTGCTTTCAGATGAAAAAAATCTGTTATTACTTACTTTTTCCGTCTCTTGACTATTAAACGGTCACTGGATTTCCGTTTTCTTGTTCGAAAGCCTTTTGTCGGTTTACCCCAAGGCGTACATGGATGACGGCCACCGGAGGATCGGCCTTCACCACCGCCCATCGGATGATCCACCGGGTTCATGACAACCCCACGAACCGACGGTCGGCGACCCAGGTAACGTGAGCGGCCGGCTTTACCCAGGGAAATATTTTCATGATCCGTATTCCCGACCTGACCAATGGTCGCTTTACAGGTCATCAGAACCAGTCGCACTTCACCGGAAGGCAGCTTGATGGTAGCATATCGGCCTTCTTTTGCCATCAACTGGGCATAGCCACCAGCACTTTTAACAAGCTGACCGCCTTTTCCAATTTGAAGCTCGATATTGTGTATGTGCGTACCCAGCGGAATATTACTCAAAGGAAGGGCATTGCCAGGTTTAATCTCAACATTTTCGCCCGACATAACCGTATCGCCGACAGCAAGTTTTAACGGTAAAAGGATATAGCGCTTTTCGCCGTCCACATAATTAAGCAATGCAATTCTGGCCGATCGATTGGGATCATATTCAATCGCAGCAACTTTTGCCGGGATACCATCTTTGTTTCGTTTAAAATCAACTAACCGGTAAAATTGCTTATGCCCGCCGCCCCGATGCCGACAAGTAATCCGGCCGTTTACATTACGACCACCGGTTTTCTTTATAATTTTTATCAGACTACGTTCAGGTTTTGTCTTTGTAATTTCCTCAAAAGAAGCAAATTCCTGAGCTCGTCGCCCTGGTGATGTGGGTTTTACCCGCTTAATTGCCATTTTACAACTCCGTGCTAAACTCCGTCAAAAAAATTAATCCGCTGTCCGGGCATTAATGTAACGTGCGCTTTTTTCCAGTCTTTACGTTTTCCGGTAATTCGACCGCGCTGTTTAACTTTACCCTTTACATTGATTGTATTAACCGATTTCACCTTGACATCAAATATTTCTTCTACCGCTCGTTTGATCTGTACCCTGTTTGCGCAGGGATTAACTGAAAAGGACACTTGATTGAGCAGTTCCTTCTGAAGGTTGGTTTTCTCCGTATCAATCGGTGCCTTTATTACCTGATACTTATTCATGTTCATGCTGCCAGCCTCCTTTCGATATTCTTAATTGAAGCCTCAAGCAGAATCAGATTTTTATGCTTTAAAATATCGTAAACATTCAATCCTTCTACCCGCAGCACTTTAACTCCCGGAATATTTCTTGAAGAAAATTCCAGTTCTTCATTTTTAACATCAACGACGATCAACGTATTTTCCAGATTCAACGTTTCCAGTACAGAAACAACAGACCTGGTTTTTATCTGATCCAAAGCAAAGGCATCAAGCACAGTAATCATTTCATCTTTTAATTTAGTGCTTAAGGCCATTTTTAAAGCAAGTCGTTTCACCTTTTTATGGACTTTCATGGTATACGATCTGGGATCTGGACCAAAAATCACACCACCGCCACGCAACAGAGGACTTTTAACATCCCCTTGCCGGGCCCGGCCGGTGCCTTTCTGTCGAAAAGGCTTGGCTCCAGTACCTTTTACATCTGATCGGCGTCTTACAGATGCGGTTCCACTCCGTTTAGCGGCAAGCTGCATGCAAACGACTTCATGTAAAACACTTTTTTTCGGCTCTACATTAAATATGCTGTCAGGCATTTCAACTTCAGAAACTTTTTCACCTTTGGTATTTTTGACTTCAATGACAGCCATGGCATCCTCTTTTCATATAAATTTAAATATCCGCCGTTTACCGGCGAAATCCTTACTAATTAAAACTTAGGTTTTTTTAATTCAATGGTCCCGCTGGGGGGTCCCGGTACTGCACCTTTTAAAAGAATCAAATTCTCTCCAGGACGGATATCCACAATTTCAAGATTCCTGACTGTTTTGCGGGTATTTCCATGCTGGCCTGGCATTTTCTTACCTTTAATAACCTTGGCCGGCCATGCGCTGTTACCAATAGACCCGGGTGCCCGGTGATTCCGGCTTCCATGAGTTTCGGGCCCGCGACTAAACCCGTGACGCTTGATTGTCCCGGTAAATCCACGACCTTTGCATGTACCGGAAACCTCTATCTTCTCACCGATTTTAAACATATCCAGCGTAATTTCCTGTCCCACCTGAAATTGTTCCGGATTATCAATTCTGAATTCACGTAAAACGATGAATTGTTTTTCACCGCTTTTTAAATAATGACCTTGCAGCGGTTTATTCACCCGCGATTTTTTTTTATCCCCAAAACCAATCTGTAAGGCATTATAACCGTCATTCGCCTGGGTCTTAATCTGGGTCACTATACAAGGTCCGGCTTCTACCACCGTTATCGGAAGGTACTGCCCTTCATGGGAAAACATTCCGGTCATACCTAATTTTTTTCCTAAAATCCCGTTACTCATATCTGCCACCAAAACTATATATATGCTACAATTTAATGTCCACATCAACACCCGGGGACAAATCAAGCTTCATTAACGCATCCACTGTCTGTTGGGTCGGGTCCTGAATATCCAATACGCGTTTATGCGTCCGAATTTCAAATTGTTCTCTGGATTTTTTATTTACATGCGGAGAACGAAGAACACAATATTTGTTTATCCGCGTCGGCAAGGGTATCGGGCCAACAATTTTTGCACCGGTCTTTCTGGCAGTGTCGACAATATCGCTTGCAGATTGATCCAGCAATTTATGATCATACGCTCTCAGCCGGATTCTTATTTTAGTGCTTGTAATCATTTTGGTATATACCTACCTATTCTATAATTTCGCTAACCACACCTGCACCGACGGTTCGGCCGCCTTCTCTGACCGCAAAACGCAATTCCTTTTCCATTGCGATCGGCGTAATCAGTTCTGCAGATATTGTTACATTATCACCCGGCATTACCATCTCGACTCCCTCTGGTAATGACAATATGCCCGTTACGTCTGTTGTCCGGAAATAAAACTGCGGACGATATCCAGTAAAAAACGGCGTATGGCGGCCGCCTTCATCCTTGCTCAGGATATATACTTCCGCCTTAAACTTTGTATGCGGTGTAATTGATCCCGGGGCTGCGACGACCTGACCGCGTTCCACATCTTCACGTTTGGTGCCGCGAAGCAGCAAACCAACATTGTCGCCAGCCTGACCGGAGTCCAGCAGCTTGCGAAACATTTCCACACCTGTACATACAGTGGTAACTGTTTCGCGGATACCCACGATCTCTACTTTCTCACTCACCTTGACTTCACCACGCTCGATTCGACCGGTGACAACCGTACCACGGCCGGAAATCGAAAAGACATCTTCCACCGGCATCAAAAATGGTTTGTCAATTTCACGTTCCGGCTGCGGGATATAAGTGTCCACCGCATCCAGCAGTTCAAATATGCATTTGGCCGCCGGATCGTCTACGGAATCACATTCCAGGGCTTTTAATGCGCTCCCCTGAATGATCGGGGTGTCATCTCCCGGGAAATCATACGAATCCAACAACTCCCGAAGTTCCATGTCAACCAGCTCAATCAGTTCTTCGTCATCCACCATGTCGCATTTATTCAAAAACACAACAATCTTGGGAACGCCTACCTGACGCGCCAGTAATATATGTTCCCGGGTCTGGGGCATGGGACCGTCATCGGCACCAACTACCAGAATCGCACCGTCCATCTGAGCCGCACCCGTAATCATATTCTTGATATAATCCGCATGACCCGGACAATCCACATGTGCATAATGACGTGTTTCTGTCTCATACTCCACATGGGCGGTGGCAATTGTTATTCCACGCGCCTTTTCTTCCGGCGCCTTGTCAATCTGATCAAACGGAATAAAATCTGCCATTCCTCTTAATCCGCTTAGCTTGGTGATCGCCGCTGTTAATGTCGTCTTTCCATGGTCAATGTGACCAATCGTTCCTACATTTACATGCGGTTTGGTTCGCTCAAATTTCTTTTTTGACATTCTACCATCCTCCCAGTCAACAGGGCTGAATCTGTAATTCAACTCCCCGTTAACAATGAGTCCGTATTTTTAGTCTGTTTTTTTACAGTACCTTTAATTGAAGTATTTTGCCCATCCGATACACAGGATGGGCAATAAATCTTCAGGATAAACAATTCACTAAATTCTTATATAACAGCTAAGTAACAAATCTTTACCAGCGGTAATGCGCAAACGCCTTGTTAGCTTCTGCCATCTTATGGGTATCGTCACGTTTTTTAATCGCCCCGCCCCGCTCTTCAGCGGCATCCATCAGTTCACCGGCAAGCTTTTTAGACATGCTTTTTTCTGATCGTTTTGCCGCAAAACTCAAGATCCAGCGAATCGTCAAAGCCACTTTACGTGCCGGAATAATTTCAGTGGGAACCTGATAAGTAGACCCTCCGACCCGCCTGGATTTAACTTCCACCTTGGGCTTAACATTATTAAACGCCTTTTCTAAAATCGTCAGCGGCGGCTCTTTGGTTCTCTTTTCAACAATATCAAACGCATCATACATTATAGAGAGCGCAATACTCTTTTTCCCGTCTTTCATAATACAATTAACAAACCGGGAAACCAACTCACTATTATATTTTGAATCCGGCACAACTTTTCTTACTGGGACTTCCCTACGTCTTGGCATCGACTACACCATATCCTTGACTCAATATTATTTTTTCAAATAGCCCAAAATTATTTGGGACGTTTGGCTCCGTATTTTGACCTTCCCTGCCTTCGGTCGGAAACACCCAGGGTATCAAGCACACCTCTCACCACATGATATCGGACACCCGGTAAATCTTTTACCCTGCCCCCACGAACCAGGACAACCGAGTGCTCCTGCAAATTATGACCGATCCCGGGGATATATGCAGTAATTTCCGTACCGGTTGTCAACCGGATCCTTGCAACTTTACGCAAAGCGGAATTTGGTTTTTTAGGTGTTGCCGTATAAACACGCACACAAACCCCTCGTTTTTGCGGTGATCCCTGAAGCGCCCTGGCGCTTTTCTTTTTCACGATCCGTTTTCGACCTTTTCGTACCAGCTGATTAATTGTCGGCATCGTTCTTAACCTTAACCTTTAAAAATCAATTTTTATTATGAATTAAAAAGTATAATCTTTAGCTTTAAATGAACTCCATGTCAAGCATTTTATCGTCATGTATTGCATTTTCTGTACCAGCCAAAATTATAATTTCATACCCGAAATATTCTCATTTACATATCATCGATTATCGCCCATTACCCTTCAACATCAATCTCAGGTAAACGATATTCATCTCTTCCGGTTCCGGCAGGAATCAGCCGGCCCATGATAACATTTTCCTTTAACCCGTTTAAGGAATCATAAGCACCTGCAATACTGGCATCCGTTAATACCTTGGTGGTTTCCTGAAAGGATGCTGCTGAAATAAAACTATCTGTTGACAGTGAGGCCTTTGTAATACCCAAAATCAAAGGTTCACCAGTAGCCGGCTGTCCATCCTTTTCAATGATCTCTCGGTTAACGGCCGCAAATCTGTTTTTATCTACCTGCTCTTCCGGAATAAATTCAGAATCACCGATGGTTTTTATTTTAACCCGCCGCATCATCTGGCGAATAATGATCTCGATATGCTTATCGTTAATCCGAACCCCCTGAAGACGATACACCTCCTGGACACCATTTAACAGATAACGTGCCAGAGCAATATCTCCTTTTATATTTAAAATATCCTGGGGATTGGGACTACCGCCGGTCAGCTGCTCACCCGCTTTCACATAGTCACCGTCATAAACACCGATATGCCTTCCGCGCGGAATAAGATACTCTCTTTTCTCACCCGCATCAACCGGCGTAATCGTTACTTTCTGTTTTCCCTTGGTCGCTATTTTACCAATACTTACATACCCATCAATTTCACTTAAGACTGCGGTTTCTTTGGGTTTTCTAACCTCAAAAAGCTCAGCGACACGGGGCAGACCACCGGTGATATCCTTGGTTTTGGTCGTTTCCCTCGGGAGTTTACCGATAATATCGCCCGCCGACACATAGTCATTTTCTTCAACCATTAAAATAGTGTCCACCGGCAATGAATACCGGGCAGTACCCGAACCGGACAGTACCACTGTTTTTCCATCCTCGTCTTTGATAGAAATTCGCGGACGGGAAGCCTCCAAGGCCTTGGTATCAACGACTGTCAGGCTTGATTTTCCGGTCACCGGATCAACTTTTTCCTGAAGTCCCTTACCGATCACCAGATCCCCGAACTTCACTTTACCGGAAACAGCTGTAATAATCGGCGTTGAAAAAGCATCCCAGGAAGCCAGCAGATCCCCTTGCACCACTTTATCTCCATCTTTTACCATGACATCGGCGCCATAAATAATGGGAAACCGTTCCAATTCACGACCGGAATCAGAAACAATGGAAAATTCTCCACCACGGCGGTTCATCACAATGGTTCGTTTTTCTGTATTTTCAACAATAGTCAGGGAACCGAATTTTACCGTACCGGTCATACGGGCCTTGATATCCGCCTGTTCAACCCGACGACTGGCAGTACCACCAATATGGAACGTTCTCATTGTCAACTGGGTACCCGGTTCACCAATAGATTGTGCCGCCATAATCCCGACCGGCTGACCGATTTCAACCGGCCCGCCATGGGCCAGGTCCCGACCGTAACACTTCGCACAAACACCGATTTTCGTCGAACACGTTAAAACGGATCGGATTTTGACACTCGTCACACCCGCCTGATCAATCTTCCGGACCCCTGCTTCATCAATCTCTTCACCGGACTGGATTAACACTTCGTCGGTAAACGGATCCAGAACATCTTCTAAAGTAATCCGGCCCAATATCCTTTCTGATAATGGCTGAATCACCTCACCACCTTCCAACAGAGCTTCCACGACAATTCCCAACCGGGTGCCGCAGTCCGGTTCAGCCGCCGAACAATCCTGGGCAACATCTGCCAGGCGCCGTGTCAGGTAACCGGAGTTGGCTGTTTTCAGTGCCGTATCGGCAAGCCCCTTACGCGCACCATGGGTGGAAATAAAATACTGCAGCACGGAAAGGCCTTCACGAAAGTTTGCCGTAATCGGGGTCTCAATAATTTCGCCGGAGGGTTTTGCCATCAACCCTCGCATTCCGGCGAGCTGACGCATTTGATCCTTGCTGCCTCTTGCACCGGAATCAGCCATCATGAAAATCGGGTTAATCGTGTTTCCGGCTTGAGCACTCCTTTTAACGAGCCGATTATCAACTTCTTCAGAAGTCGTTTCATGGGTGTCAGGAATAAAGGGTTTTTCCATTGCAGCCATCATTGAATTAGCAATATCATCCGTGGCTTTGGCCCATATATCAACGACCTTATTATACTTTTCACCCTGGGTAATCAGCCCTTCCATATGCTGATTGGTGATGTCTGCGACATTCTTATCTGCCGTATTTAAAATATCCTGTTTGTTATCCGGAATAATCATGGCATCAATTGATATAGATAAACCGCCGGCAGTTGAATGCGTATACCCGATATTTTTAAGCTGATCGGAAAGAATAACCGTCGCTTTGGGGCCTTTGTGTCGATACGTATAGTCAACCAGTTCACGCAGACCTTTTTTGTTTAAGACCTTGTTCACCATATCAAAGGGGATTTCCTGACGGACCTCCATCACTTCAAAAATATGATATTTCCCACCGGAGGAAATAACACGGGTAAAATCGCCCTGATTCAGAGAATAGACCCCATCGGCAACCGTGTCATCCACCTGAAAAATTTCCTGGAATTCATCTTTCTCAAGCAGACCAATATTTCCGTCATATGTTTTATCAAACGCCTCAGAATAGCTCTGAACCAGATCCATGAATAAAGCGCCGCCGTCAAGTTTTTTAACAATCTTTTTAACCGTGTTTTCGCCGGAAACCATTATATGCCGCAGTATAAAGCTTTCGCCTTTTGGGATGACTTCCCACAGCAGTATTCGCCCGACACTGGTATCAAAAATTTTCCCATTGAGACGGACCTTCACCTTGGCATGCATTTCCACAGCACCGGCATCATAAGCAGCACGGGCTTCATCCGGATTGGAAAAAACCATGCCCTCTCCCAATTCGCCTGGAAGCCCCAGTGTCATATAATAAATACCCAGAACGATATCCTGGGTGGGTATAATAATCGGCTCACCGCTTGCCGGTGAAAGAATATTATTAGACGCCAGCATTAATACGCGCGCCTCAATCTGGGCTTCCAATGAAAGGGGCACATGAACCGCCATCTGGTCACCGTCGAAATCCGCATTAAATGCCGTACAAACCAACGGATGAAGCTGAATGGCCTTGCCTTCAATCAGAACCGGCTCAAAGGCCTGGATTCCCAATCGATGAAGGGTCGGCGCACGATTTAACAAAATAGGATATTCTTTGACCACTTCATCTAACGTATCCCATACTTCCGGGCTTTTCATTTCCACCCATTTTTTAGCGCTTTTTACATTGGTAACAATGCCTTTTTTCTCAAGCCGGTTATAAATAAACGGCTTAAATAATTCCAACGCCATAAGTTTAGGTAATCCGCACTGATGAAGGCGCAGATTCGGCCCGATGGTAATAACGCTACGACCGGAATAATCAACCCGTTTTCCCAGCAAATTCTGGCGAAAACGGCCCTGTTTCCCTTTTAACGTTTCACTCAACGATTTTAACGGCCGCTTATTAGACCCGGTAACCACCCGGCCCTGACGGCCATTATCGATTAACACATCCACTGCTTCCTGAAGCATCCGTTTTTCATTGCGGACAATAATATCCGGCGCTTTCAAGTCCATCAAACGCTTTAAGCGGTTATTCCTGTTAATCACCCGGCGATACAAATCATTTAAATCAGAAGTGGCAAACCGACCGCCCTCAAGCGGCACCAGTGGGCGAAGTTCCGGCGGGAGCACCGGAATCACTTCCAGCACCATCCATGTAGGATCAAGGCCGGATTGACGAAACGCATCCACCACTTTTAAGCGTTTGGCAAATTTTTTCCGCTTGGCTTCAGAACCGGTATTCTGTATGTCTACCCGGAGCTCATTGTATAATTTTTCAATATCCAATTCACCAAGCAGTTCACGGACAGCTTCCGCCCCGATACCTGCCTTGAATTTCGGTCCATACAATTCGATTGCTTCCCGGTATTTGTCCTCGGAAAGCATCTCCATTTTTGTTAAACCGGTTTCTTTTGGGTCGATGACAATATAATTGTCAAAATAAATAACTTTTTCAAGCGCCTTTAGTGTCAGGTCCAGCAAATTACCGATCTTACTCGGCAGACTTTTTAAAAACCAGATATGCGTCACCGGTGTTGCCAGGTCAATGTGCGCCATACGTTCACGGCGGACTTTGGACTGTATAACTTCGACACCGCATTTTTCACATATCACCCCACGGTGTTTCATCCGTTTATATTTACCGCAATTACATTCATAGTCTTTTGTGGGACCAAAAATTTTAGCACAAAAAAGACCATCCCGTTCGGGTTTAAAAGTTCGATAGTTGATGGTCTCAGGTTTTTTAATTTCCCCGTGCGACCAGCTGCGGATCAATTCCGGAGACGCCAGGGCAATTTTAACGCCAGAATAACGACTTGGGTTTACTGGCTTTACAAAAAAATCATAGAGAGTTTCCAAGATGATCTCCTTAGTGTTTCGTCAAGGATGAAATGTCGCAAGATTGCGCCGCAATTTTTTGTGCCTGCAAGACGCACCTTGAGGAGCATAGCGGGCTACGCGACTCAAGGCGTAACGACGCAGGCGCAAAAAAGGACAAGAAAGATGCGTCATTTCTGAGTTGACGAGACATTAATCTTTATCCTCAAGAAGGGTTACATCTAAACCTAAACTCTGTAACTCTTTAGTGAGTACCCGGAAAGATTCCGGAAGTCCGGGTTCAAATACATTCTGACCTTTAACAATCTTTTCATACATTCGTGTTCTTCCGGCCATGTCATCCGACTTAACCGTCAAAAACTCCTGAAGGGCATGAGCGGCACCGTATGCTTCCATGGCCCAGACCTCCATTTCACCCAGGCGCTGACCGCCGAACTGCGCTTTACCGCCAAGGGGCTGCTGGGTTACCAACGAATAGGGACCGATGGATCGCGCATGAAGCTTGTCATCCACCAGATGATGAAGCTTCAGCATATACATGGTACCCACAGTCACTTTTCCATCAAAAGGGTCCCCGGTGCGACCGTCAAACAAGGTAATCTGCCCTGTCCGACTCAATCCGGCCTCGGTCAATAAGTCCTTAATTTCTTCTTCTTTTGCCCCATCAAAAACAGGTGTATTCATATGAACACCGTCTGTATATTCTTTGGCAAACTGAACCAGCGAATCATCTGACATTTTTTTTATCATTGATTTATTATCAGATTCAGAGAATATCGCTTTAAACTTCTTTCTTAATTCCTTGATTTTTTCAGTTTCAAGCAGTTCATTAATCTGATCGCCCAGGCCCTTGGCCGCCATCCCTAAATGAATTTCCAGAATTTGGCCGACATTCATTCGGGAGGGGACACCCAACGGATTCAACACCATATCAACCGGCCGCCCGTCAATGAAATACGGAAGGTCTTCTTCAGGCAAAATTCTTGACACAACCCCTTTATTACCATGCCGGCCGGCCATTTTGTCACCCACAGACAATGTCCGTTTCGTGGCGACATAAATCTTAATCATTTTAATAACGCCCGGCGGCAGGTCATCGCCTTTTTCATAAGTACTGGCCAGGTTTTCAAAGTTTCGGCGCGATAAATCAGATTTTTCCCTGTAAAGAGATATCAATTGATGAAAATTCTCATTGATCTTTTCATCCTTTAATTCAAGAATTTCCAGCTTGGAAAGGGATATTTTTTCAAGACGTTTCTGATCAATTATCGTATCTTTCGGAATCAGGACTTTCTTCCCATCCGTCAAATCCGCTGCACATTGCTGACCAACGATTAATGAACCGGTTGCATTTCTTGCCATTTTCCTGATGATGACCAGCTCGTCATCCCGGTCCTTTTCCAAATGGACAATTTCATCATCTTCAATGGTCCGGGAACGATCATCCTTTTCAACACCGCGGCGTGAAAATACTTTGGCATCAATAACAATACCACGCCCCCCCGGAGGCACACGCAAAGACGTATCTTTAACTTCACCGGCCTTTTCACCGAATATTGCACGCAACAATTTCTCTTCCGGCGATAATTGGGTTTCACCTTTTGGCGTGACCTTTCCGACGAGAATATCACCGGGGCCCACCTCCGCTCCCAGTCGAATAATGCCGCATTCATCAAGATCTTTTAATGCTTCTTCACCCACATTGGGGATATCCCGGGTAATTTCCTCTTTCCCGAGTTTTGTATCACGGGCAAGGACTTCAAACTCTTCAATATGAACCGATGTAAAAATATTTTCTTTGACCAGACGTTCACTAACGAGAATGGAGTCTTCAAAGTTATATCCTCCCCAGGGCATAAACGCCACAGTAACATTTTTTCCCAGGGCGAGTTCACCCTTCTCTGTTGCTGGACCGTCGGCAATAACCTCGCCGGCTTTGGCCAGATCACCTTTTTGAATAATGGGCCGATGATTAAAGCAGGTATTCTGGTTGGACCGTATAAACTTGGACAAATTATAGATCGAAACATCTTTTTCAGACGGATCCTCAGACGGTTCATGCTGCAAAACGATACGGGATGCATCGACATCCACAACAATGCCGTCTTTTCGGGCAACAACCGTGACACCGGAATCCCTTGCCACAACCCCTTCAATTCCGGTACCGACCAGAGGCGATCGGCTATCCAGTAAAGGGACTGCCTGACGCATCATGTTCGATCCCATTAACGCACGGTTTGCGTCATCATTTTCAAGAAACGGAATCAAAGATGCCGAAGCACTCACGAGCTGATTCGGTGAAATATCCATCAATTCAATTTTTTCACGGTCGACTCGCATGAATTCACCGGCCACCCTGGAAATAACCCCGGGATTGACGTATTCATTATTTTCATCGATCGGCGCATTGGCCTGGGCAATGGGATGCTCCTGCTCTTCAAACGCACTGAGCATCTTGATATTTTTAGTTACCTTCGCGTTTTCAACCGTCCGGTAAGGGGTTTCAATAAATCCAAATTCGTTGACACGGGCAAATGTACACAACGAAACAATCAAACCGATATTCGGACCTTCCGGCGTTTCAATCGGACAGATGCGGCCGTAATGAGAAGGATGAACGTCCCGGACTTCAAATCCGGCACGGTCTCGGGTCAGACCGCCGGGCCCCAAAGCACTCAATCGCCGTTTATGCGTGGTTTCCGACAACGGATTGGTTTGATCTAAAAACTGGGATAGCTGGCTGGTGCCGAAAAACTCTTTGACCACTGCTGAAACAGGCTTGGGATTAACCAGATCGTTGGGCATTAACGCATCCACTTCCTGCATGCTCATCCGTTCCTTGATGGCACGTTCCATCCGAACCAGACCGATTCGGTACTGGTTTTCAAGCAGTTCTCCCACCGCCCGGACCCTTCTGTTCCCCAAATGATCAATATCATCAACCGCACCCTGCGTATCGCGCAACTCAACGAGTGTTTTGGCGGTCAGGAGGATATCTTCTTTCCGCAGCGTCCTGACATCAATGGGGGTGTTTGTCTTGAGCCTATGATTAATTTTCAGACGACCGACGCCGGAGAGATCATAGTATGCGTTTCTAAAAAAAAGATGATCAACAAACTCCTGGGCAACTTCCGGCGTCGCCGGATTCCCGGGCCGAAGCCGTCGGTAGATATCAATCAATGCATCTTCTTTGGTGGAGACTTTGTCCACAAGCAGGGTTTTCTGAACAGCATTACTTGCATACGGACCTTCCATGACCAGCAGGTCAAACTCCTTTGCCCCGGAGGTTGTCAGTTCTTTTAGCAAGTCTTCATCAATCGTTACATTGGATTTAACAATCAATTCGGAAGTTTTCGGATGAAAAACATCAGCGGCAAATACACGGCCGTAGAGTTCATCTTTTGCAAGAGGAATCTGTTCAACGCCGGCAGCCTGTAGTTCCTTGATTGCCCGCTTGGTAAAAATGCGGCCTTTTTTTACTGCCACCGTACCGGTTTCAGGATTAACAATATCCTTTCCCGGGCGTTGACCCTTTAAAAACTCAGGATTAAGATCCCTGAAAAATTGTTTTTTCTTAAGGGTGATTTTCTCACGGCTGTAAAAGTATGACAAAATATCATCATCATTATAGCCAATCGCTTTAAATAAAAGTGTAATGGGAAATTTACGCCGGCGGTCAATCCGGATATTAACAATATCCTTAGGATCAATTTCCATATCGATCCATGAACCGCGGACTGGAATGATTCTGGCGGTATAAATAATTTTACCGCTGGAATGGGTTTTGCCCTTATCATGATCAAAAAAAACACCGGATGAACGATGGAGCTGGCTGACAACCGCACGCTCTGTTCCGTTAATAATAAAGGTCCCCTTTTCAGTCATCAAGGGAATGGTGCCGAAATAAATTTCCTGTTCCTTAATGTCACGAATATTGGAAACACCGGTGGCTTTGTCAACATCATAAACGACAAGCCGGACACGGATTCTTACAGAGATATCATATGTCATCCCTCTATTAATACACTCGCCAACCGAATGCTTAACCTCAGCAAAACGATAGGATACAAATTCAAGAGAAGCCGTTCCGGTAAAATCTTTAATCGGATAAACAGAATGAAAAACTGATTGCAGACCAATATCTTTACGATTTTCCGGCAACACATCCATCTGGAGAAAACGGTTGTAGGAATCCCGCTGCATTCCAATTAAATCCGGAATTTCAACGATTGATTTTATATGGCCAAAATTTTTTCTTATTCGCTTATAGTTCGGTGGGCTTACTGTCATAGCAACTCCAGTATTTAAAAAAAACACAAAAAACGGCAGCCCGGAACCATCCGGGCGCCGAATTTCATATTTTTTTAAAAATTATAATAATTAACTGCAATCATTATAAAAAATTATTTAATATCTACCTGAGCTCCCGCAGCTTCGAGTTTTTCCTTAATTTTTTCTGCATCTTCTTTGGTGATGCCTTCCTTGACTGGTGTGGGCACACCTTCAACAAGTGCTTTGGCTTCTTTAAGACCCAGGCCGGTAATGGCTCTGACCTCTTTAATGACCTGAATCTTTTTGTCTCCAAAAGTAGTCATAATAACATCGAACTCTGTTTGTTCTTCAGCTGCGGCACCGGCATCGGCAGCAGCGACGCCTGCAACTGCAACAGGGGCTGCAGCAGAAACGCCAAATTTTTCTTCCATTTCCTTGACCAGTTCAGACAATTCAAGAACTGACATATTTGCTATAAACTCAATTACATCATCTTTAGTAACATCAGCCATAATTAATTTACCTCCAAATTATATATATAAATTCACTATATTTTAGTTAACTCATTAAAAAAAATTTAAATTCAAAGCTTTCGCTATGCTGCTTCTTTCTGATCTTTAACTGCCTGCAATACATATAAAAATCTTTCCGGTACATTGCTCAAAGCACGAACCAATGATGTTGGCACTGCATTCATGGTAGAAAGTACCTGGCTCAGCAGAACTTCACGTGACGGCAATGCTGAAAGACTCTTTATCGCCGCGATATCCAGCAATTTACCGGACATAACGCCGACTTTAATTTCAAGCTTATTATTGTCTTTTGCAAATTCGTACAGCACTTTGGCCGGTGCCACCGGATCATCGTAACTCAACGCGATAGCTGTCGGCCCTTTAAAATGATCTTTGACCATTGCAACATCCGTATCCTCGGATGCCCTGGCAAGCAGCGTATTCTTAACAACGCGATACTCTATGTTTGATTCTGTGAGTTTACGCCGCAATGCGTTAATCGTATCGACATCAAGTCCTTTATAATCTGTCAGGATGACTATTTTGGACTCGGTAAACTTCTGATGAAGCTCTTCAACAAGTTGTTGTTTTTCACTCTTATTTAGCAATTTTACACCTCCTTTCTGTAACTGTAAAAACCAAAGGAAGCCACAGAAAAAGCAAGACTGCCTCGGTAGGGCGGATAATCCGATTATACACAGAGAATCTATGAACCTACGGTCTTTGACAGGTTTTTTTTATTTATTATAAATCAATGTGTTTTCAACATCCTAATGATGCGACACATTAATTATTATAAAGTAATTTAATATGCAGATAATTTTGAAAATTCTATTTCAACATGTCTTTAACATAAACCGGATCAATTTTAAAACCAGGTCCCATTGTCGTTGACATACCGATACTCCGGATATAAGTCCCTTTACTGGAAGCCGGTTTGTTACGAACAATCGAATCTATAAATGCAATCATGTTCTCAAGAATTTTTTCCGGGCCAAAAGAAACTTTACCCATAGGTACATGGACAATTCCTGCTTTTTCAACCCGGTAATCAATCTTTCCTGATTTTAATTCATTAACAGCTCGTGCAACATCAAATGTAACGGTTCCGGTTTTTGCATTAGGCATCAACCCTCTGGGACCAAGCATTTTACCGATTTTGCCGACTGTACCCATGACATCAGGTGTGGCAACCGCTTTGTCAAAACCAAACCAGCCGCCTTTAATCTTTTCAATCAGGTCATCGTTACCGACAAAATCAGCACCGGCATCAGTCGCTTCTTGTTCCTTTTCACCCTTGGCAAAAACAAGCACCTTCACTTCTTTTCCGATTCCATTGGGCAAGATGATTGATCCGCGCACCATTTGATCCGCATGTCTCGGGTCTACGCCCAGCTTAACAGCGACATCAATGGTTTCATCAAATTTCACAAATGAAGATTCAATCACACCCTTGACAGCATCCTCAAATGTATACCGCTTTAGCGGATCGACTTTTGATTTTGCTTCTTGAAATTTTTTCCCATGTTTCGGCATTGTATCCTATTAACTCCTTTGTAAATTAAACGACTTCAAGCCCCATACTTCTAGCCGTTCCTTCGATAATCCTGCAAGCGTTTTCGATATCGTTCGCATTTAAATCCGCCTTTTTCAATGTTGCAATTTCAACGACCTGAGCTTTTGTGACTTTCCCGACTTTAACCGCTTTCGGATCACCGGATCCCTTTGCAATGCCGGCGGCTTTTTTCAGCAAAACAGATGCAGGGGGGGTTTTGGTGATAAAGGAAAATGACTTATCCTGAAAAACTGTTAATACAACCGGTGTGACCATCCCTTCATCATTCGCAGTCCTGGCATTAAATGCCTTGCAGAAATCCATAATATTCACACCATGCTGCCCCAACGCGGGACCAATCGGCGGTGAAGGGTTAGCCTTTCCAGCCATTACTTGAAGTTTGATCTGTGCGATCACTTTCTTTGCCATGTCAATTTTACTCCCGATATTTTTTTAGTACCAAATAGAAACCGTAGATGCGTTTTTATTCAGCAGGGGCTTTCGGCACCATTCTGGTACCGGACGTCCCGAAATCTGTTAACCTTTTGAAACCTGAACGAAATCAAGCTCTACTGGAGTCGAACGCCCAAATATACTCACCAGCACTTTCAGCTTACCTTTCTCCGGGTTGACATCCTCAACGGTTCCGTTAAAGTTGGTAAACGGTCCGTCAACAACACGGATTTCATCCCCGACTTCAAAATAAAACTTCGGCTGGGGTTTCAGCTTGCCGGCCTCCATCCGTTTTAATATATATTCAGCCTCTTCATCACTGATGGCTACAGGCTTTTCCCTTCCGCCCAAAAATCCGGTAACTTTCGCCGTTGAATTAACCATATGCCATGTATCTTCATCAAGCGCCAACTGTATCAGAATATATCCCGGATAGAACTTACGACTGGACGTTTTCCGTTTCCCTTTAACCAGCTCGATAACCTGCTCAGTGGGTACAACAACTTCCCCAAATTTTTCAGGATGAGGAAGCGCAGCAATTCTTTCGTCAAGATTTGCTTTGACCCGGGCTTCAAACCCGGAATAGACATGCAGGATATACCATTTGAGTGTCATGCGTTTTAACCTCACAAACAAATTCTAAAGAATCAACCGAATCAAGCTCGACAGGCCGATATCAACCATTCCAAGAAAAAATGCAATCACAAATACAAATACAATCACAACTGCGGTTGAACCGATCGTCTGTTTCTTGGAAGGCCAGGTCACTTTGGTCAATTCGACTTTAACTTCTCTGAAAAACTGAACCCAACTACCAAAATACTTATCCACGAGTTTCATTACAGCAGATTGCTCGGAACCGGATGTTTTTGTTACAGAAAAAATCTTTTTCTTCTTTTCCGTCCCGGATAGCGCCGCCGAAAGTCCAGAACCCTTTTTACCTGATTCGGCAACCCGGGAACCGGTGTTGCTTTTGTCCACATCAGATGCACCACCGCTATATTTATTTTTTGATACAGTTTTTTTCTTTTGAATACGTGCCATTAAAACTCCTAAAACGTCAAAAGCTCAAAGTTAAAAGAATACTGATCATAATAATATAATTTCAACTTTTGAGCTTTCGATAATTTTTTATGGCAGGCCAGGAGGGATTTGAACCCCCAACCCCCGGATTTGGAGTCCGACGCTCTGCCGTTAGAGCTACTGGCCTTTACCTGAAAGCTTAAGCAGTCGATTTATTTTTCCTTTTAACGAAAAAAAGGAAGCGCCGCTTATTTATTTTGTCTCTTTATGCTTTGTATGCGTCTTACAAAACCGGCAATACTTTTTAAATTCAAGTTTTTCCGGCTTTGTCCGTTTATTTTTTGTTGTTGAATAATTTTTTCTTTTGCATTCAGTGCAAGAGAGGGTCACAATAACTTTCACAAAACACCCCTTTTAACTACCTATTCTATAATTTCGCTAACCACACCTGCACCGACGGTTCGGCCGCCTTCTCTGACCGCAAAACGCAATTCCTTTTCCATTGCGATCGGCGTAATCAGTTCTGCAGATATTGTTAGATTATCACCCGGCATTACCATCTCGACTC
>JAGGYV010000066.1 GCA_021162325.1 Desulfobacteraceae bacterium
CGTCAACAGTTACATAACCTGTTATGCGCCTGTTAACGTGCCTTGAATACAACCAAAAATTCTGCGCAATTTCGGTATATTAATATTTTCCACTTCCCTAAGTGTATTTTTAAATCAAAAGATTCTTGACACTGTAGGTGTTTGTAATTAAAAAATTTCGTTTTCAAGCTTGACGGCTTCGTAAAAAGTCCAAATTCTTTGTTGCGCTGCATTCCTCGTTTCTTCAAAGTACGCTAAGTACTAATCATCACTCAAAATTTGCGCGCCTTGAATTTGGACTTTTATACTTTGCCGTCGGAATCTGACTTTTTACGAGACTATCAATTTTTAATGATACGCATAACATGATGGCGAAAAGCGGAATATTTTAATTGAAAATAAAAATAAACGACTTATCTTTTTATTTTTATCGGTTATTGAGGATATCGTATAGGAGAATGTAAATGAATGGTATAAAATATTTTTCCCGACGGATTTTATTATGGTCTTTTATTATCATGATGCTGCTTGCCATATTGTTTAACGCAGCCGGTTACTATGGCGCCCGGTTGTTATTAGATACTGTGTCAATTCAGGTAATAAAGGATGCGTCCATTTATTCTGATGAATTAAAAATCGGCCTGGAAAAAGTTTTGCCGGTAGTCAATCTTGTTCAAAATTTTTACATTCCGGTTGTATCATCTGTTTTTGTGATATTCACTTTGGTATTATGGTTTTTTTTAAGAGAATCCATTGCCAGGTTCATTCGAAAATCACCACTTGGTGCCCCTCAGGTACCTGCTCCAAAAAGAAAAGACAAAAAATTATTAGATCACGACGCTGAGCCGATGATTACGAAAAAGGAATTGACGGAAACAAACAAACGATTTTATCTGCACTTGCTTTCCGTTCTGCAACGGGAAGGGCGTTTAATTGATTTTTTTTCCGAAGACCTGAAAATCTATGAAGACGCGCAGATCGGCGCGGCGGTCCGCAGTATTCAGGACAACTGTAAGACCTCATTAAAAAAATATCTAAACCCAAAGGCGGTGATTGATCAGAATGAAGGGGACCCCATCTCTGTTCCTGCCGACTTTGATCCGAATGCCATTAAGTTGACGGGGAATGTGACCGGTGAACCGCCATTTCAAGGAACATTGCGGCATAAGGGATGGCGCGCATCCCGTCTTGAGCTGCCGACATTATCTAATGTTAAGGATTTGAGTATCATTGCCCCGGCTGAGGTTGAAATTATGTAATCTGGTTATCCACTTCGCTTAAGTTGTCACCTCAACTTTTTAATATTGTATAATATATTGAAATGTATTGATTAAATTTTCAATGGTTATCCGGGAGTTAGAGGAAAAGCCCTGAAGGGGCATGACATATCAGCCCGGGGCAACGCCCCGGGAACAGATAGAAAATAGATTCAGCCCTGAAAGGGCGTAACAAAATGTTAATGAAATGAATTAATAGGGCTTGGCAAAATCATGTCACGCCCTTTCAGGGCTAAAATCAATTAACCAAAGACCCAGGGCGTTGCCCTGGGCTGAAATGTGCGGCCCCTACAGGGCAAAATACTTTCTGGTATCTCGTATTTTGCAAAATGCGTCATTTCAGAGTTGATGAGATACTATGGTGTTGAGTAAGATTTTTATGGAACTTAACTGAAGTGGATAACCAAATTAAATAAACTCGGATCACGACAACAGGCACTGGTAAATTTGATCATAAGGTGTGCCGATAAAATATATAAGCACCAAGGAATCACATGAAAATCAGTGAACTGGTCAAAACCACAGGCGTTTCAAAAGAGACTATCCATTATTACATCCGGGAAGGCATTTTGCGAAAGCCTCGTAAAACCGGCAAAAATACGGCTGATTACAATGAAACGCATGTCGATCAGATTCGAACCATTAAAGCCTTACGGGAAAATTATTTTCTGCCCATTCCGGTTATCCGAAAACTGATCAAAAAGCACAAAAATCGGAATCATTCGGAAAAATCCTCTTTTCAATTTTTATGTGAATATTTTCGTCCCCTTGACCAACTCCTTTCAAGTGAAGTCAACGGAAAACAATTATTTTTGGAAGCTACCGGTCTGTCTGAAAAATGGCTGGAAAAGATGGAAGAATGGCATGTGATCACGTCCGAAGAACGCGATAGTGAGTCATTCTATTCACAGGATGATGTGATTATCGGTAAACTGATTGCGGATATGGATCGCATTGGCATCGGCCCCCGGGACGGGTTTGATCCGAGTGAATTGAAAAATTTTACCGCAGTCCTCAGAACCTTCGTTGCCAAAAATCTGGAGCGATACATGGAAGCCGGATGGAACAAAATGTCTCCCGAAGAACTCCGGGAAAAAGGGAGCCAGTCCACGGAAATAATCAGCCTTTTTTTCTATCACATTTACCGCAAACTGGTCAGGGAAGAATATAAGCGATATCTGGCAACCCATGGCGAATGAACTATTTTGATTGAAACTGTCGCACCAGTTCAACGCCTAAGTCTACTGCCTGAAAATTCGTTTCATGAAATTCCTGGGCAAACCGTTCCGCAATCAAACTTTTGATTGACGCGATCCGGACAAGTTTCGTAACGGCAACCACCGCACCCAACATGCAGATATTTAAAACCACCGGTTTTTTGATGGTATCCATAACCGCATCATAAAAAGGAAGCTCAATTTTACGGGCATCGACTTTTCGGGAATTTTTGACCAGACGGCTGTCAGTAACAAGCAGTCCCCCGGGACGAATCATTTCCTGATATTTATTAAAAGCTGTCTGTGTCAGGCAAATCAGAACATTGGCCTGGGTCACCCGGGGAAAATAAATGGGCTGATCCCAGATAATGACATCGCTTCGCGTTGCCCCGCCTCTGGCCTCCGCCCCATAGGATTGCGCCTGAACCGCGTTTAACGATTCATACCGCACGGCGGCTTCAGCCATCAGAATGGCAGCGGTAATGACCCCCTGACCGCCGGAACCTGAAAATAAGAGTCTGCTTTTTTCCATGATTATTTTTTCTTGCGGGCTTTTAAAATGAGTTGATCATACTCCCGGCAATATTCCGGAAAATCCTTTTTCACAAAAACACCCCGTTCGATTAAATCCGGGTCCGCCTTTTTCTTATCCGAGCCAATACGAACAGTACGTTTTTTATACATTTTAAGCATATCCACGGCATCCCCTGCTTTGTTACGCCGTCCAAAATGGGTAGGACACTGACTCAACACTTCAAGTACGGAAAAGCCTTTATGCGTAATTGCCTGCTGGATCAAATCCGACAGCTCATGAACATGGTATGTTGTGGTCCTTGCGACAAAAGTCGCCCCGGCGGCAACGGCCAGATCAACCACATCAAAATCATGATCAATGTTTCCATACGGTGCCGTCGTTCCCATGGCACCGTACCCGGAAAGCGGTGAAAACTGCCCCCCGGTCATTCCGTAAATCCGATTATTCATTACAATTGCGGTCATTTCAATATTCCGGCGGGCAGCATGAATAAAATGATTTCCGCCAATGGCAAGGGCATCGCCATCCCCCATGGGCACGATCACATTCAAGTCGGGTTTGCTCATTTTTATGCCGGTGGCAAATGCCAGGGCGCGACCGTGAAGCGTGTGCATGGAATGAAAATCGACATAACCGGATATCCGGGCGGAACAGCCGATACCGGAAACCATGACCATATCTTTCTTGTTCAATCCCAAATCATCAACAGAGTGCAGCAAAGCGTTTAAAATAATCCCATGGCCGCAGCCTGCACACCACATGTGGGGGAAAAACCGTTCCCGGATATAATCTTTAACGGCCATAAATCAGACTCCTTTTCCCTGAATCACCCGCAGGATATTTCTGATATCAGTGGGGGTTATGAGCTCGCCGTCGATCCGGTTGGCAAGAAATATTTTTTCAGGCGCATCAACCGCCAGCCTGACTTGCTGAAGCACCTGTCCCATGTTCATCTCCACCACCACCGTAAACTTTATTTCTTTACAGACCTCCCGGACAATATCAACTGGAAAAGGCCAGAGTGTCTGAAGTTCAAGCAATCCGAGTTTTTCTCCCCTGCGCCGCCGATTCTCCACCAGGTGAAGTGCGGAACGTGCGGATGCGCCATAGGAGATCAATAGAACATCTGCATCTTTCACATGATATTTTCGGAATCGGGCAATCTGATGACTATTATTTTCTATTTTATCCACCAGGTGACGAATAAGGCCGTAAACAATTTTCGGGTTGTCCGACGGGAATCCCCACATGTCATGATAAAGTCCGGTGACATTATAACGGTGTTCATCGCCAAAATCCGACATGGGAAGGCGGCCGTCTTCTCTGGGAAGATATGGATGATAGTCGATCCCGCTTTTAACCGCTGTTCGAAGCCGCTTGACCAGTGCGATATTCCCCGGTTCCGGGATGTCTATTTTTTCCCGCAAATGCCCGGTCATTTCATCAAGCAGGAGAATAACCGGCGTCCGGTAGGTTTCTGCAAAATTAAACGCCTCCACAGTCATCCGAAAAATATCCTGGTGATTGGAGGCCGTCAGAACAATAATGGAATGATCCCCATGAATGCCGTATCGTGTCTGGTTGACATCTCCCTGTCCGGCATGGGTGGGCAGTCCGGTGGATGGACCACCCCGCATCACATTAACGATGACGCACGGGATTTCAGCCATTACCGCATATCCCAATGCTTCCTGCATCAGTGAAAAACCAGGCCCGGAAGTGGCGGTCATGGATTTATGACCGGTTAAAGAAGCACCGATAATTGCGCAAAGCGAAGAGATTTCATCTTCCATTTGTAAAAACTTACCGCCGATCATAGGAAGACGGCTTGCCATCTGTTCGGCAATTTCAGTTGAGGGCGTGATGGGATATCCGGCAAAAAATTCAATGCCGGCATAAAGGGCAGCTTCCACGCAAACGTCATTGCCCTGAATAAATTTAATTCTTTTATTCATTGCTGACCTCCGTTTTGCTGCAAATTACTTCAATGGCAAGATCCGGGCATCTGAGTTCACATTGCCGGCAGCAGATACAATCCTCCGGGCGTGCAGCGATGGCTTTTTGGTTCTTATCCAGCTCCAGAACCTGTTTCGGACAAAATGCCACACAGATGCCGCAACCTTTGCACCATGACGAATCTATGTGATGGGCGTAAAGTTTTTTCTTTCCCATGCCTGTCTTTCAATCAATTAATTTCAATTTTGCATTCCCACGAAGGACTGTGGGAACGAGGAAAAAATTTCTACTGCCTTCGAACTTCTGCTCCCTCACGGTCGCAGCTCTGATTGCTTCTACCTTTCACCTTCAGCCTTCTACCTTCAGCCTGTTCTTCAATAATTCTTATCCGCAAAATCAACCCATCCGCCGGCTTTCACCAGTGCACGATCAAAACCGGATATGGAAAATGAGATTTCCAGCTCTTTACCGTCTGCTTTTACAATAAAGCGGCTATTTTCAAAATCCGTTTCAATCACCGTTTGTTTATCTGAAAATTTGGCAAAGAGGCGATCAATCTCTTCCGCAGACAGCTCGACAGCCATCATGCCGCAGTTAAACATATTCTGACGAAAAATCCGCGCATAACTTTCCGCGATCACCAGGTTAATACCGTTGACTTCAAGCGCCCAGGGCGCATGTTCCCGTGAAGATCCACAGCCAAAATTGGACCGGGTAATAATAACACTTTTGCCGCTGATATCCGTTTCAGGATCAAACCCGTCAAACTTCAAGTCTTCCAGCAAATACGGCTTTAACGCTTCTTTGGTAATTTCCGTTAAATATCGGGCTGGTATAATTTCATCCGTATTAATATCCGCACGATCCAGAAAAAGAACCTGTCCGTTAAAATTTTTCATTTTTATATTCCTAACCCGGATAAACCGGAAAAGTTAAAAGTGAACTAAAGTTTGAAGTGAGCTAAAGTTATGGTTAATGCCTCCGGCATTTTCAATTTTTATGTTAAAAATGATTGCGCGTTTAGCGCAGTCCACAACTTTAGGCAATTTAGATCACTTTAGTCACTTTACACTTTTTGAGTTTTTAAAAAAGTTTGCCAAAAAAACGCAAAAATTAGAGATAAGAGACTAAGCGTTGTACAATTTTGAATTGGTGATGTGTCCGGCAATCGCCGTTGCGGAAGCAGTAGCGGGGCTCATCAGATGAACCATACCGCCCTTGCCCATTCGTCCGAAAAAATTCCGGTTCGTGGTGGACGCACAAACTTCACCTTCCGCAATAACCCCGTTACTCATTCCCAGACATGCGCCGCAGGTAGGATTGGTGACACAAAACCCGGCATCCATAAATATTTTGATGATCCCTTCTTCCAGCGCCTTGCTGAAAATTTCCGGTGTTGCCGGTGATACGATTCCGCGGACAGCATCGCTGATTTTTTTCCCTTTTAACACCTCAGCCGCCACGCGGAGATCTTCGATTCTCCCATTGGTACAGGAACCGATATATACCTGATCGACCGGTGTGCCGTCCATTTCACTGACCGGCTTAACAGTGTCCGGCTTATACCCGTAGGTCACCTGCGGCGTGAGGCCACCGGCATCTATTGTGATCACATCATCATATGCCGCATCTGCATCCGGGCAAAATTTTTCAAAAGCGGTTAACGCCGCCTGTTTGGATTCATATTCGTCAGAAATAAAAGCCCAAAGGTAATCCACGGTGTTCATATCCGGATAGCAGATACCGCTCGTACCGCCAGCTTCAATCGCCATATTGCAAAGTGTCATCCGCGCTTCCATGCTCATTTGATCAACCACAGGCCCGGCAAATTCAATGACTTTGTTGGTTGCGCCGTCCACTCCCAGCTGACCGATAATGGAAAGGATCAAATCTTTGGCATATACTCCTTGAGGCAGCGTTCCGATGATTTCAATTTTGATGGTTTTAGGATAATGGAATGCGCATACCCCTTTTAAAATACCCACCTCCAGATCAGTCGTACCGACACCCGCTGCAAAGGCACCAAAAGCGCCATGGGTACAGGTATGGGAATCGCCCATAATGATGGTATACCCCGGGCGGACAAATCCTTTTTCAGGAAAAATTGCATGACAAACGCCATTTCGGCCGATATCAAAAAAATCCTTAATATCATTTCGTTTTGCCCAGTCCCGGATAATTTTTCCCTGTAAAGCGGTCTTGGAATCCTTGGCCGGCGTTACATGGTCAATAACGGCTTTTATTTTCGCAGGATCATAAACACGATCTTTGCCGCGACTCACCAAATCATTAACTGCCACGGGAGTTGTTATTTCATGACAAAAAACCGAATCCAGTTTTATGACATGAATATCACCATATGGATTGTCAACATAGTGCGCATCAAAAATTTTTTCAGCAACCGTTCTACCCATTATTTCTCCTTACAAATATTTATTCCCATCCGCCGATTAAATGAAGATGCAGATGAAACACCTCCTGGCCGCCGCCTTTTTCCACGTTGAAAAACAGCCGATATCCGGATTTATTCACGGACATTTTTTCAGCCATATCCCTGGCTGTCATAATTAGATCACTGACAATCGTTGTGTCCGAATCCTCCAGATCATTAATACTGCGGATATGTTTTTTCGGAACAAGCAACAGGTGAATGGGAGCCAACGGGTTAATGTCCTTAAAAACAATCAATTGATCGTCTTCATACAGAAACTCGGTGGGGATTTGTTTGTTAATTATTTTACAAAAAATACAGTCTTCGTTTTCCATGGTTGATTCATTCTCCAATTTTAGCTTTAATCATAGAAACAGAATCTTTGCCTTTATTTATAGACTCTCTATCCGATTTAATTTATCCGGGCTTGACGACAAGAATAAAAGTTTTATCCAGCGAACGGACCCGCTTCACACTGATATCTCCCATAATAAACGCTTCTGATTTTAACATTTTTTTACGACCAATGACAACCATATCATATTGACCTTTGTTAAAAAAATCGATTATACCTTCCGTAACCGATGGCTACGGATCCGTCAAGAGCTGTATATTAATCTGATTATTTGCATCTATTGCAAAATTCCTGAAAGGCGATTTTCCAGCTCCCTTTTAACGTTTTCCGGGCCACTGATAGCTGCAGTCGCTGTAAAAACAGTGACCGTGACACTTCCACCGCCCCCATGCGCTTTAAATGATCGGTTTTAACCTGGCAGTCAACTAAATCAAAAGACAACGTCTCTAAAAAATGACACAATGACACAAGTGCTATTTTGGAGGCGTTGCTGACATACGAGAACATGGATTCACCAAAGAAACTGCCGCCCAATGATAAACCGTAAAGACCGCCGACCAGTTCACCCTGAGACCAGACTTCAATAGAATGGGCATACCCGGATTTAAAAAGACGGCAATACGCATCGATCATTTCTTCACCAATCCATGTTTCCTGTAAATTTTTGACGCGTACAGAAGCACAGGCAACAATCACGCGATCAAACACCGTATCGCAGGTTATTTTAAATGCCCCCTGCCGGATGGCCCGATTTAAACGCTTTGAAACATGAACAGCAGTCGGATATAGCAGAAGACGCGGATCCGGGGACCACCATAGGACTGGCCCATCTTCAGTGAACCAGGGGAATATTCCCATTTGATATGCCAGTAAAATCCGTTTTTCAGTCAAATCGCCCCCCACCGCCAGCAACCCCTCAGGTTCTGCAAAATGCGGCGGCGGAAATAAATTTTTTTCAGACAAACGAAAAATCGGCATGCTGACAATCAGGAATAATTAAACATCAGTTGGTTATCTTTAACTTTAACATAGACACCCCCGCCCTTTGTTAACCGCCCGAAAAGGATCTGATCCGTTAGGACATCCTTGATTTCCTTCTGGATCAGTCGGTCAAGGGGCCTGGCACCGAAATGCGGGTCAAAGCCTTTTTCAGCCAGCCACTGCCGGGCAGGATTTGATAATTTGAGGGAAATTTTTTTAACGGTGAGCTGGGGGGCAAAGTCATTAATAAATTTATCCACCACCCGTTCCATGATTTTCAAATTTAACGATTTGAATGTAATAATATCATCCAGCCGGTTTCTAAACTCCGGGCTGAAGAATTCATTCACTGCTTTTTTACCTTTTGTGGCCGGATCAATGGCGGAATCACCACCAAAACCGATGTTGGTGCTGACCATTTCACGAGCCCCCGCATTGGATGTCATGATCAGGATAATATTCCTGAAATCCGACGCCTTGCCGTTATTGTCGGTTAATGAGGCATGATCCATCACCTGAAGAAGGATGCTGTAAAGATCCATATGCGCTTTTTCAATTTCATCAAGCAGCAATACACTGTATGGATGTTTACGGATCTGATCGGTCAGCAGACCGCCCTGGTCAAACCCGATATATCCGGGGGGGGCGCCGATGAGTCGCGCCACTGAATGTTTTTCCATATATTCACTCATGTCATAGCGTAAAAACTGAACCCCGAGCAATTTTGAGATCTGCCTGGCAACTTCGGTTTTTCCAACCCCGGTGGGTCCGGTAAATAGAAAGGACCCGATGGGTCTTTCCGGAGCGCTCAGGCCGGCCCGAGACCGTTTGATGGCGGTTACAAGAGATCCGATCGCCTCATCCTGACCGAAAATCTTTTCCTTCAAGCGGTCAGTTAAAAATTCCAGGTTTGATCGGTCTGACGTACTCACACTCTGGGTGGGAATTTTCGCGATTGTTGAAACCACTTTTTCAACATCCGACGGCTGCACCCGTTTCCGGGTCCTGGAAGTTGAAAGCCGCAGCAAAACGCCGGCTTCATCAATCACATCAATGGCCTTGTCCGGCAAAAAGCGATCGTTTATGTGCTTGGCGGAAAGCTCCGCGGCTGCTACAAGCGCCTTGTCCGTATATTTAATCTTGTGATGATCTTCATAATAGACCTTCAGTCCTTTAAGAATCCTGACTGTATCGAATACGGAGGGTTCGGCGATTTCTATTTTTTCAAACCGGCGAGAAAACGCCCGGTCTTTATCAAAAAAGTTTTTAAATTCTTCATATGTTGTGGAGCCAATACATCGCAAATCACCGGTTAAAAGAGATGGCTTTAAAATATTGGACGCATCCATAGAACCGCTGCTGGTTGCCCCGGCACCAATAATCGTATGAATCTCATCAATAAACAAAATAGCATTTTTCTTTGTTTGCAAAGACGTAATAATTGATTTTAAACGTTGCTCAAAATCTCCCCGATACTTGGTTCCGGCCAGCAGCGCGCCTAAATCCAGAGAATAAATCCGGGCATCAGCAAGCATATCCGGAATTTCATTTTCGGCTATTTTCTGCGCCAGCCCTTCGGCCATGGCCGTCTTTCCCACACCAGCATCCCCCACAAACACGGGATTATTTTTCCGACGGCGGCAAAGAACCTGAATAATCCGCTGCATTTCCGATTCCCGTCCGATCAGCGGGTCCAGCTTACCGGAAATGGCCCGCTCCACCAGATCAATGGTAAAGGCTTCCAATGGGTCTGTTTTTGCTTTTTTTACCTTTTGCTTTGCAATCACACCGGCGGGAGGATCTTCCTTATAAAGTTCCTCCCGGGTACCGTGAGAAATCACATTTAATACGTCAAGCCGGGTAATCCCTTCGGCTGCCATGAAATAGGACGCATGTGATTTTTTTTCCTCCAGCATAGATGCCAGAAGATCACCAATATAAACGGTTTCCTTTTCTGCAGAACGGACGTGATTCACCGCGCGCTGTATAACACGCTGAAATCGCATGGTCTGTTGCAGAACATATTCCTGATCATCCGGAACCCGATCAAGTTTTTTATTAAAAAAATTCTCCAGCTCATTCTGAATATTTTGCACATCCCCGCCGCAGGATTCAATCAGTACAATTCCACCGGTATCATGAACAATTGCGTAAAGAATATGCTCAATGCAGACATACTCATGTCTTCGTTTACGGGCTTCTTTGACCGCTGTACTCAATATGGCGCTTAATCCTTTGCTAATCATAGTATTATGCCTTTTCGATGGAACTTTTCAAAGGAAAGCCTCTTTCCGTTGCAAGTTCATGCGTTGTTTCCACTTTTGTTTCTGCAATTTCAAACGTATAAATACCGCAGACACCATACCCGATTTTATGAACATTGAGCATAATCCGGGTCGCTTCCTCAAATGTTTTATGAAAAACACTCATCAGTAATTCCACAACAAATTCCATGGTGGTATAGTCATCATTGTGCAGCAGCACTTTATACATGGGAGGTTCGGTTATATTTTCCCGGGTTTCTGAAATTACCTCACCCTCTGTTTCCGGGGTCAATTCGTTCATTTAATGCTCCAAATCGTACACAAAATCAACTGGCTGTAATCAATTAAAAGTTATATTTCTATGATTAAAAATAAACCCATTGTTTTCAAACAATAAAAATTAAGTATTAATATAAACACGTCTTGAATAGAATGCCATTATTAATAAAATTTTTCAAAAAAATAATGGAAAGATTTAAAATAATTTTGAATTATTGATAAAAAAAAGAAAAAATTTAAGGACTGGAAC
>JAGGYV010000036.1 GCA_021162325.1 Desulfobacteraceae bacterium
AATGTCATTCCGGCATGCTTCCCCGATAGAAACATTCGAGGACAAGCTTAGCCGGAATCTATGTTCGGAATAGCACATAACTGGATTCCCGATAGAAACATTCGGGAATGACAAATCTGCTTTGGCCAAAACGATGATCAAGGCCTAAAAGAATGTGCTGAACAGGACATGAAGAGTTTCTCAAATTAAAACCGCCATCTAAGGGAACTGAAAGAAATTAATATACCGGAATTGCGCAGAATTTTTGGTCGTATTCAAGGCACGTCAACAAGCGCATAACGGGTTATGTAACTGTTGACGCAACGAAGAAGACGATCAAAAAGGCAAGCAAGTTTGGTATATTAATTTTTGGAAGTTCCCTAAGCACTTGGTGGATTACGCTTCGCTAATCCACCCTACATCCACAGCCTGAAATAATTTCTAAACTGTAGGCCGGATTAGCGGGTCACCGCGTAATCCGGCTTATTTTTGCCTATACCAAAATGAATTCTTTTTTCATATCACCTGCCGGACAACCCTTTGATATAACGCCCCGGGACCGGTGTTACCCTCGGCAATTTGTCCAGCGGATTCTCATCCACCAGCAGGGGACATTCGTAAACCGATTCCAGGGTTTTATATGTCAGCACTTCTCCGGGTGGTCCGACCCGGACCTGCTGCCCTTTGTTGATCAGCATCAATGTATCGGCATACATGGCCGCAAGATTCACATCATGGGATACCATAATCACCGTAATATTTTTCTCCTGCTTCATTTTTTCCATCATATCCATAATCCGTAACTGATGGGCAATATCTAAAGAAGCAGTGGGTTCATCCAGAACCATTATATCCGGAGCCTGGCAGATGGCTCTGGCAATAAAAACGCGCTGACACTCGCCGCCGCTCAACTGATTTAATCGCCGCCGGGCAAGATGGCTGGTTTCCGTAAACTTCATGGCCTGTTCTGCCAGATGGATATCTTTGCGGGATTCGAGGCCGAATGTCCCCAGATGCGGGGACCTGCCGAACAAAACCACATCCTCGACAACAAACGGAAAATCTGTGGGAATTTGCTGGGGAACAAAAGCAATTTTGCGGGCCAGTATTTTTCGCTTATATTTTTTTATGGAATGGCCCTTGATCTCAAGTTCACCATTTTGGAGTTTTACCAGTCCGGCAATAATCTTCATCAACGTTGTTTTACCGGACCCGTTGGGGCCGATAACAATAAAAAACTCACCGTTGTTTACGGTAAATGACAGGTTATTTAATACCGTTGCACCATCATATGCATAGGACAGATTTTTTACACAAACAGATGTTTCCATCATTCCGACCTTTTTAACAGGAATATAAACACCGGGGCTCCGACTAAAGCCGTAATAACACCGGCCGGCATTTCTCCCTGGTGAGGCAATGTTCGCGCCAGAAGATCACACAGCACCAGATACGCCCCGCCCCCGAATATACATGCCGGCACCAGCACCCGATGGTCAGATCCAAACACCAGCCTGAGCAGATGAGGAATAACCAGACCGACAAACCCCACCAGCCCGCAGTAACAGACGGTGGCACTCACCATAAAAGAGCTGATCACAAGCAAAAAAATCGTGATAAATTTGACATTGACCCCCATGGAAAGTGCCATTTCCTTGCCCATCAACAACAAATTCATTGAATTGGAAAACCAGAAAATGACCACAAAACACGGCAGCAAAATAATTCCCATAATCAGGGCTTCGCTTTTACCGCCCGACGAAAGATCTCCCATGAGCCAGAACATAATATTGTGAATTCTGGCGTCCTGGGTCAGGGAAATTAAAAACATAATTATCGCTGAGCAAAATGCGTTTACCATAACACCGGACAGGAGCAGGGACTCTTTTTTCAGCAGGGTTTTTCCGGTCGAAATGAGCAGCACCAGAAACAATGTTCCCATGCCTCCTAAAAATGCAAAAATACTGACTCCCGGAAACCGGGACAGGTTTAATAGTATGCCGATAATGGCGCCGATGGCAGATCCACCGGAAATCCCCAGTATATAAGGTTCAGCAAGCGGATTTCGCATTAATGCTTGAAAAACAAGGCCACCCAAAGACAGGGCAGCACCGACCAGTGCGGCGATCAAAACACGGGGAAAACGAATTTTCCATATAATGGTATAATACAGGGAATCGGGATTTGAAAAACTTTCAATGGTTTCGGCAAAAGATCGGATACCGGTTCCCGAAGACCCGAAACAAAGACCCAACATCATCACACCGGCCAAAAAAATAACCATGATGCCGGAAACTGCAATTATTTGTTTTACAACCGAAGACATTACTGTTGCCTGTTTGATTCAAAATTTAATTCCGGATGGATTAATTGAAGCAAAGCTTCAAGGCCTTCAATCAGACGGGGGGTTGGGCGGTCAAACAGATCGGAGTCGACAAGAAATATCCGGTCATTCTTTACCGCCGGAATATTCGGCCACTGCTTCCATTTCACCTTGATCTGCTCAAACACTTTTTCTCTGGCCATGGAAGTGATGATCATGATGTCCGGCGCGGCAACCACCACCTCTTCGGTGGAAAATCTCGGGTATGACGTATACGACTGCGCCAGATTAACACCGCCGGCAACTTCAATCAATTCATGAATAAATGTATCTGATCCGACCGACACAATCGGTGAAATACCGATCTGAAAAAAAACCCGGGGCTGAGTTTCTGCTGTTTCGGCTAATTGACGAATATAATCAATGCGGGACTCCATTTCCCCTACCATATGCCGGGCTTTTTCCGAAGCCTGCAGCAATTCACCGATTTCAAAAACCGTTGACTGGATCGAGTCGATACTTCTCGGATTAACCGCATACACCGGAATGCCTAAAGATTCAAGGCGCATGGCAATCGCTTTGGGATTGCCGTCTTTAATGCCGATACAAAGATCAGGTTTTAGAGAAACGATCTTTTCCAGATCCAGATACACATAGGAGCCGACTTTCGGTAATCTTTGCGCAGCTTCCGGAAAATCACTATAGGTCGTTGCGCCTTTTAACCGGTCTTCACACTTAAGATCATAAATAATTTCCGTGATACTCGGCGCCAGGGAGACCACCCGTTTCGGTGATTCCGGAACCGCCACCGCCCGACCGGTTTGATCAACCATTAATCTGGTTTCAGCTGAGATGATCCCGGCAGGCAAAAAAACCAACAGACTGATACTGATAAAAGTTATCACAATTTTTTGTTTAAGCATTATTTAATAATCTCGTTAAGCGCTAATCAATAATGTTTCGCACCACTGTACCATAAAACAACTCCTGGTCGGTAGGCCGGGTTTCTTACCCGGCAATTGATAAGACATTCTTATTTGTCGGGAAAGAATCCCGACCTACGATTTTGTCTATCGATCATTATTACATTATTTAAAAACTTTTTGCACCGCCATTAAACAAAAAAACCCTAAGCCATGCCTGACTTAAGGATTTCACCCGGTTTCTTCATCCTTATTTTTTCACACCTCATCAAATATTTCCTAAATTTGCCTCTTGATGTCAACATCAAAAATATTTTAACGCCGGTCATTATTGCAGAGATTGTATTAAATCAGATAAACCAACGTTTCTCTTGAAAAAAATCGAACAATGGCGTATTCATAATATGAAATTATTTTTGAGCGAGCCCTTATATACTCAACCTGAAGCGGTTAAGCGTTAATGAAAAAGAAAACGTTTATAATTTTTTCCCTTGATGACCAGCGATATGCCTTATCGGTGCAATCCGTCAAAAACATTATCCGATCGGTTGCGCTGACCTATTTATCCGAGGCACCGGATCTGCTCCTCGGCCTGCTGAATCTGGAGGGGACTTTTATTCCGGTCATCAATATTCGGGAGCAATTTGGGTTGCCGCAAAAAAATATTCAGATTTCCGACAGGATTATAATTGCCGATGTATCAAAATACACCATTGCATTTATAGCGGATGCGGTCGAAGATGTTGTGGAACTTGCACAGAAACCGCTGGATCAGTCTGTTGATATTTTTCCCGGCATGGAAAAATATTTTATCGGGATCTCCCGGCATAACAACGCTACTGTCTTGATATATGACATCGACACCCTGTTCCCTGAACAAACGATAAAGCATATAACCGATGAGTTGAAACAGATCACAGAACCTGCATGAAAAAAAATATCCCCCAAAAAATACTTCATGAACTAAGCAGGTTAATATTAACTCATACGGGCCTTTATTTCCCAGAAAAAAAATGGAATACATTAAGTAAAGGGATTCAATCCGTCATTTCTGACCTTGATACGGATATTCCCCAGCTGTTGCAAAGCCTCCATTCATCACCCGCTAAAGAAATTGTAGACGCTTTAACAACCCGCCTGACCATTGGCGAAACGTATTTCCTGCGTGATAAAAACTTTTTCCAGATATTGCAGGATCATATCCTGCGGGGAATCATTACGCATCCAAAAAGAAGAACAAAAAAAATTATTTTCTGGAGTGCGGGCTGCGCCTCCGGGGAAGAGCCCTATTCCATTGCCATATTAATCGATCAAATGTCGCTTGTATTAAAAGGATGGGACATTACGATCATTGGTTCGGATATCAACCCGATTGCGCTGGATAAAGCAAGGAAAGGCATTTATTCCCACTGGTCCATGAGAGGAACACCTGAAAAAATCATCAAAAAATATTTTACGCCAACGGCCAAAAACTATTTTGAGATTGCACCGCATATCAGGCAGATGGTTCATTTTCACCAACTAAACCTCATGGATGATAACTACCATGAATCCCTTGATTTCTATGAAGCCATGGATATCATTTTATGCCGTAATGTTCTTATGTATTTTAATAAACAGGGCCGAAACAGCACAATCCAAAAATTGTCGAGATTACTGGTTGAAAACGGATGGCTGATTACCGGACCGGCCGAGGCCGGATTTGTTAATCTTCCTGAATTTACATCCGTCCGGTTTCCCAATGCACTGTGTCACAGAAAAGGGCCTCCCAGAAAACCCATTGAAAACTTAAATCCGATCAGGATCAACCGAAGAGATCATAGCACCCGCCCCCGAATACCGGTTCATTCCGGAAAAAAACCCACCGACAAGAAATATGCGCGTCGAATTACAGATGGCAAGGTTTCCCCGTCACCTGAAAAGCCGAAGTACAATATGTATCAGGAAGCAGTCACTGATTATAAGCGGGGAGACTACTTGCAATCAGTAAAAAAGCTGTTAACAATTGTATCAAAAGGACAAAATAACAATAATTCTTTTTTAATGAAAACCGAATCAATGATACTTTTGTCAAAAGCCTACGCGAATATTGGTGAACTGGATCAAGCCAAAACCTGGTGTGAAAAAGCAATTGACACGGAAAAACTAAACCCTGAATTATATTTTCTTTTATCCACAATTTTTCAATCTGCCGGAAATGTTGACGCATCCATGAAATCACTTAAGCAATCGATTTACCTTGACCCTGATTTTATCATGGCCCACTTTACCTTAGGCATGTTGCTGCTTCAAAAAAACAGGCCGGTTGAGAGCAGAAAAAGTATGAATAATGCATTATCGTTACTGGAACAAAAGGACACGGAAGAAATCCTGCCTTATTCTGAAGGCATCGCAGCCGGAAGATTGATTGAAACAATTAAATCAATGAAAACAAATTAAAAAATGACGGCCAAACCCTCTCAAAACGATCCAATGACTGAACAAATACTAAAACACCGTGCGCAAAGACTGGCAAAACCGATATCTGATGAGAATACATACGTAACCAAAATGACCGTGGTTAAATTTCGGATTGCCCATGAAATTTATGCATTGGCATTAAAACGGATCAGAATTATTCATCCTTTAAAAAGCCTGACATTTATTCCAGGAACACCTGATTTTATCAGGGGCGTTATCAATTTACGCGGAGAAATCATCTCCGTTATCGATCTAAAAGTTTTTTTTGATCTTCCGGATCAGGAATTTACTAACTTATCACAGGTTATTATTTTAACATCAGATAAAATGGAATTTGGAATTCTGTCGGACGAAATTCTGGGGATGGCTGAAATATCAAAAAATGATATCCACCTATCACTACCGACACTCACTGGAATTCGGGCCGATTATCTCAAAGGGGTCACCGGTAACGGCATAGTTGTTCTTGATGATGAAAAGCTGCTTACAGATGAAAAAATGTGCATCAACTTATAAAGCTATAATCCTAACCCGGATAAACCGGAAAAGTTAAAAGTGAACTAAAGTTTGAAGTGAGCTAAAGTTATGGTTAATGCCTTCGGCATTTTCAATTTTTATGTTAAAAATGATCGCGCGTTTTGCGCAGTCCATAACTTTAGGCACTTTAGATCACTTTAGTCACTTCACACGTTTTGAGATTTTAAAAAAGTTTGCCAAAAAAACGCAAAAATTAGAAATAAGAAACTAGTGGTTCCGACACAACAGGAGGAAAATTAATATGTTCCGGTCCATCTCTAAAAGCATCATGGCCAAACTGATTGTCCAATTCTTTATAGTGGGTTTAATACCGCTGATTTGCATGGGAACACTGACCTACTATTTATCCAAGGGCGCAATGGAGAAAGAAGTATTTAATCATATTGCTTCCGTCAACAGTATTAAAAAAGTGCAGACCCTTGAATTTTTAAAAGACCGCATGAAAAACCTCACCCTGCTATCAAGGACCCAGCATATCCGAACCATGCTGAATAATAAAATATATCAGGAAATGAGCCCCATTTTTGAATATTACATGAAAGTATTTGGTTACAGCGATATCATATTGCTCAACGAAAAGGGTCAAACACTGTATTCAGCCGCCAAAAATGTGGAGTATGATGTTAACAGCGACGTTACGGTGGAAACAGAAGCCGCAACCAGGGATCTCTGGGAAAAAATCATAGAAACCGAGATACCGTCAATGACAGATATCATTAAATATCAGTCAAACACTGCTCCGGCACTTTTTATGGGCGCTCCGGTATATGCTGATACCGGAGAAATGAATGCTGTTTTAATATGCCAGGTGAATGCCACACGTATTAATGCGTTAATCTCTGAGCAAACAGGAAGGGGGGACTCCCGCGACACATATATTGTCGGAGCCGACCTTTTGATGCGTTCAAGCTCAAGGTTTATAGGAAGCGATGCCATATTAAAACAGAAAATAAATACCCGGGCTGCAAAACAGGCATTTAAAAATAAAACCGGCACTGAAAAAGGATATGATTACCGGAATATTGAAGTGTTAAGTGCATACGCAAACCTGGATTTAAAAAATAAAATCGGCACTGATTTTGACTGGGCGATTATTACTAAAATTAATAAAGATGAAGCATTGGCCCTGCTGGATCATTTGAAAATGAATATATTCTGGGGCATGCTGATATTACTTTTTCTTGTTGGGTCACTTGGTTTTATTCAATCCAGAATGATCGCTAAACCGATCAATGAACTGTCATACCGAATTAACATGCTAAATGATGGTGATTTTACAGCAGAAGTCCCCTTAACCCATCCGAACCGATCAGATGAAATCGGACTCTTATTGAAAACCTTCAATGACGGAAGCAAGAAATTCCGAAAACAAATGACAAGCCTTCTGGATGCCACAAATTTTTTGGTATCATCCATCACACGCATATCCACTACCGCTTCGCAAATCGCAACCAGCGCTTCCGAAACATCCAGTTCAATCAGTGAAGTCACTACCACAGCAGAAGAAGTCAAACAGACATCAGAGGTAGCGAATGAAAAAGCAGACTATGTTGCCAGGAGTGCTGATTCAACCACCCGGATATCCAATGCCGGCAAACAGGCCACAGATAATACAATGATCGGTATTGAACGAATACGGGATGAAATGAATCACATTGCTGAAAGCACCGTTCAGATGAGCAGTCAAACCAAAAGTATCGAAGACATTATCAACACCGTCTCGGATTTTGCCGACCAGTCAAATATTCTTTCTGTCAATGCGGCCATTGAAGCGGCAAAAGCAGGAGAACATGGAAAAGGATTTTCGGTTGTTGCCCAGGAGATTAAAACATTGGCCAAACAATCAAAAGAGGCAACCAACCAGGTCAGAAAAATCCTGGAAGATATCCAAAAAGCAACCGCTACAGCCGTCATGGCGACGGAACGAGGCACAAAAACAGTTGCCGAAGCGGTTGAACTTTCCGAACAGGCCGGCGATGCGATAGACAGGCTGTCTGACAGGGTAACGGAATCTGCGGAAGCGGCCATGCAGATCACTGCATCAAACCAGCAGCAATTATCCGGCATGGACCAGCTCGCACAGGCAATGGAAAATATCAATGACGCCACGCAACAGAATCTTGACGGCGTCAAACAGCTGGAAGACGCAATTAAAGGCCTTGAAGAGATGGCCCAGACCGTGAAAGCCGTTACTTCAAGTTATAAGATTTAAGGTAAATCGGCTGAAGGTGGATAGACTGAAGATATAAACCATAAACAGATCCAATTAAGCGAAATTGATGAATAATCAGGATTTACAACAACAACTCCTTGAGGCCTTTAAAACCGAGTCGGAAGAGCGTATTGCGAGCATGTTTCTGAATCTCACGGCGCTTGAAAAAAGCACAGATACGAAAAATCGCGACAAAATGCTCGAAATCGTCTACCGGGAAGCACACAGCCTCAAAGGTGCCGCACGATCTGTTAATATCATCCCTGTTGAGACGCTTTGCCAGGAAATCGAAGCGCTATTTAGTAAACTTAAAGAAGAAAAAGTCACCTTCACGCCGACCCTTTTTGACACGCTTCATCATGCGGTCGGTGTGATTGAAAAATACCTTTCAACCCCGGAATCTGAACGGCATACCGTTGAAGCGACTATTGGTGAACTGACTGACACGTTGTCAGTGTATAAACAGCCGGAGAATGGATCAAAGAGTCCTGGGCCGGAAACACAACAAACAAACGAAACACCTATCGACCTGGAACAAAACAGTATAGTTGAAGCACCGGCGCAGGCTCCGGCTCCGGCTCATCCTCCGGCATCTGAAACACCCGAAATTGTTAAACCCGTTGAAAATGCTGGTCCGTCCAGGTTAACAAAAAAATCGCCCTCCCGGTCATGGTTTGCCGATACGGTTCGCATATCCACGGCAAAACTGGACTCTCTGCTGTTGAAAGCTGAAGAGCTGATAACATTAAAACAAATATTAAACCAGCATCTTAATCAGATCCAGGACACCCGTAATTTTATCAAAAAATGGAAAAAAAATTCTGAAAAATCCAAAAAAGAACTTCGGGAAATCAGACTTCAGCTTGATAACAACAGCCTATTGGATCATTTTTTTCAACTCTATGATATAAATCATACTCAAATTGAAGAAACCGATTCTAAAATCAATGACCTGTCTACTTCCGTGGAGCAGAGTAATCGCTTGCTCGGCGGCATGGTAGATGATCTTCTTGATGAAATGAAAAAAACATCTCTGCTTCCATTTTCAACGTTGTTTTCTATTTTGCCCAGAATGGTTCGTGACATCGCAAGAGATCTTGGGAAAGATGTTGATCTGGAACTTTCCGGTGGTGACATTGAAATTGACAAACGGATTCTCGAAGGCCTCAAAGATCCGCTCATTCATCTGATCCGTAACGCCATTGATCATGGCATTGAAATGCCGGATACGCGTAAACTGAAACAGAAATCCCCCTGGGGGAAAATACGTCTTACTGTTTCACAGCCGGAAAACAATAAGGTCGAAATTACACTTTCTGATGATGGAAAAGGTATCGACGTTAATGCCATCCGTAAAAAAGCAATAAAATCCGGACTGCTTTCTGATACCCAGGCGGATGAATTGACTGATGATGAAGCGATTTCCCTGATATTCCAATCCGGCATTTCAACCAGTCCTTTAATTACCGAAATTTCAGGACGCGGCCTCGGTATGGCAATTGTTCAGGAACATGTTGAAAACCTAAGCGGATTAATCTTTATATCCACTGAACCCGAAAATAGCACCACATTTAAAATTGAATTGCCGGTTTCCCTGGCAACATTTCAGGGCATTATTGTGTCTGCCGCCGGTCATGATTATATTTTACCCGTTGCTCATATTGAACACACGATTCGAATTGATCCCGGCGAAATCAAAACCGTTGAGAACAAGTCCATCATTTCAATAAATGGACAACCGGTTTCTTTGATCGCCTTGTCAGATATATTAGGATTGCCCCATCAACCGTTGCCGGATATAAAATCAAAAAAATTTACCCTCCTGGTGGTCATTTTGGGCAGTGGCGAAAAAAGAATCGCATGTATTGTGGATACCGTGACCAATGAGCAGGATGTCCTGGTCAAAAGTCTGGGCAAGCAGTTACTAAGAATCCCCAACATCAGCGGCGCGACGATTCTTGGAAACGGCCAGGTCGTTCCAATCTTAAATGTTAATGATCTGATATCAACTTCTTCAGGAAAATCGATTTCCCTTGCCATGGGAAAAAAGATTGATATGAAGAAAAAAGAGATACAAAAATCTGTATTAATCGTTGAAGATTCTTTTACGTCAAGAACGCTGCTGAAAAATATCCTTGAATCTTCCAACTATAAGGTTACCACTGCCATCGATGGAGAAGACGGGTTTCAACAGTTAAAACGGGGAAATTACGACGCAGTAATTTCAGATATTGAAATGCCGAAAATGAATGGGTTTGAATTAACCCGTAAAATTCGTGAAACCGAAACACTTGCCGAAAAACCCGTCGTCCTTGTTACAAGCCTTGATTCCCGGGAAGACCGGGAAAAAGGAATTGATGTGGGTGCCGATGCCTATATCGTAAAAAGCAGCTTTGACCAAAGCAATCTGCTTGAGGTGTTGAAAAAATTGGTGTAGATTTAATTTTTTTTTGCATGGCGTAAAAATTGACAAACTCGTAAAAAACTTTTCATGGTGACGAATCACTACGATATCAAATAGGGATAAATTAAAAACCGATGAAAAAAGATTTTGAAGTAATGCTCGTTGAAGACAGCCGGACCCAGGCATTAAAGCTACAGATCATGCTTGACAGGTATGGTTATCACGTCACAGTCGCCCAAAATGGACTGGAAGCAATGAACATGCTTCTGAACAGCCAAACTTCTATTGTCATATCAGACTGGATAATGCCTGAAATGGATGGATCTGAATTATGCCGCGCCATCCGAAAACATGATTTTGGCAATTATGTGTATATCATTCTTTTAACAGCAAAAGACTCTAAAAACGATATCATTGAAGGATTGGAAGCCGGGGCGGATGATTATCTGACTAAACCGGTGGATGACGCGGAATTGATTGCCCGATTAACAACCGCCGAAAGGGTGATCCGGCTGGAATCATCACTCAAGCGAAGGAATAAAGAGATCGCCCTGCTTTCAATCACCGATCCACTCACCAAAATTTTCAACCGGGGCTATTTAAATGACAATCTGCCAAAAGCATTTAAACGCGCCGTCCGCTATCACCAGAAACTTTCGATCATTATTTGCGATATCGACTATTTTAAACGAGTCAATGACAAATACGGTCATCAAACTGGCGACATGGTACTGATATCCTTTGCAAAAAAATTAAACGATGCATTAAGAAAAGATATTGACTGGATGGCGCGATATGGCGGAGAAGAATTTCTCATCGTACTGCCTGAAACGGATTTAAACGGGGCAACGATTGCAGCTGAACGATTTCGTTCTAAAATTTCACAATTAATTACGCATGCCGAAGGTAATGATATTCAAGTAACCGCCAGTTTCGGGATAGCGACAATAACGTATGAAGACGACAAATCTCACATAACCACCGATGACCTGATCAAAGCGGCCGACCGGTGTCTTTATCAGGCCAAGGATCGCGGACGCAACAAATGCATTGGGACATCCATATGATCACTGTTTTAATCGTCGATGATTCATTAACAACCCGGGAATACCTCAAATACATTATTGGTTCAGATCCCCATCTGCAAATAGTCGGCGAAGCCAAAAATGGTGAAGAAGCCGTTAAAAAAGCGGGGTCAACAAATCCGGATGTCATTATCATGGACATTCAAATGCCCGGCATAAATGGTTATGAAGCCACGCGGGCAATCATGGAGAAATACCCGGTGCCGATTATTATTCACAGTTCCCTTGTGGCCCCGGAGCACACTGAAAATATTTTTAAATCCATGAAAGTCGGTGCGGTTGCCGTCTCCCAAAAACCCCCCGGACTCGACCATCCGGAATCAAAAGAACTCGTTGAAAAACTGCTGAGAACCGTTAAATTAATGTCTGAAGTTAAAGTTGTCCGACGATTAAAACAAAAAAAAATACCGAAGACCAAAACCGCTCCTAAAGAATCATTGCATGGAACCCGCCCTTCGTCCGCACTCATCGCTATCGGGGCATCTACCGGCGGCCCCCCGATTCTGCAGACAATTCTTTCAACCTTACGAAATGATTTTGCCATACCCATTGTGATTGTTCAGCACATTGCCAACGGATTTCTTGAAGGAATGGTCGACTGGCTCTCCCAAACAGCCCATTTAATCCTTAAAATACCAAAAACCGGCGAACCCGTTCAAAACAGCCATGTGTATTTTGCGCCGGAAGACCACTATCTTGAGATTACCCCTGCCCGGGTTTTTCGAATTCATAAAATCAACGCTCATGAAAACTTCAAGCGCCCCATCTCTCACTTATTTTCTTCCGTGGCAAAAACATACAAAGATTCTGCCACCGGGATACTGCTCACCGGTATGGGCAATGATGGCGCAACCGGGCTGAAAGAGATGAAATCGCACGGGGCGATGACGTTGGCACAGGATAGGGAAAGTTCTGTTGTTTTCGGTATGCCGGGAGAAGCAATCAAAATAAACGCTGCAACATATGTTCTTAATCCGACGGACATTATTTCATTTTTAAATAAAACGTCACATGAAATGGCCGGATAAATATAAAAAAAACGACACAGGACGGTCCTCCGAAATGAGCGGTAAAGATACCTATAATATCCTGGCTGTTGAAGACAGTATCACCCAGGCATTGCGTTTGGAAAAAATCCTTGAACGCAACGGGTTTACCGTGACCGTTAAACATGACGGACAGTCTGCAATTGATTATTTAAAATCACCCCCCCCGACACATATCACATCGCATATCCCGGATATGATCATCAGCGACATTGTTATGCCGGTGGTAGACGGTTACGAACTGTGCCGCCGGGTTAAAGCAATCCCCCATTTAAAAAATATTCCGATTGTCCTGCTGACTGACCTTTCAGACACTGAAGATGTTTTTAACGCGTTGACCAGCGGTGCGGACAGCTTTGTCACCAAGCCATACAATGAAAGTGTCCTGATTGCCAGAATCCAGACCATTTTTCAGAACAGGGAACATCGTAAAAACTTATCCCCTGAGAACGGCATTGAAATATTCTTTAACGGAAAAATGCATCAAATCCCGAATAACCCGTACCAGATTATTGACCTCCTGTTTTCGACATATGAAAATGCGGTTCAGAAAAACTCCGAACTTGAGCAGGCAAACAGAGAAATTTTAAACACCCAAAAACAATTGTCTGAAGCAAAAAGACTTGCTGAGGCCGCCAATCAGGCGAAAAGTGAATTCCTGGCCAGTATGAGTCATGAAATCAGAACCCCGATGAATGGGATCATCGGCATGACCGACCTGTTGCTGGATACGGATCTGGCCATTGAACAGCAGGAGTTTGCCAACACCATTAAAAGCAGCGCAAACGCCTTGCTGTCAATCATCAACGATGTGCTCGATTTTTCCAAGATCGAAGCCGGAAAATTCACCCTGGATTCAATTATATTTGATCTAAGGGCGGCTGTTGAAGAGATCACCGAACTGCTTTCCATAAAAGCATACGAGAAAGGACTGGATTTTGCCTGTATCGTCAGCCATCAGCTCCCTTTCTTTTTAAAGGGCGACCCCGGCCGCCTGAGGCAGGTCTTGTTAAACCTGGCCGGAAACGCGATTAAATTCACAGACAAAGGGAATGTCACGATTGCCGCAAATCTAAAAAAAACAAGTGCAGCCCATGTCACCGTTGAATTCAGCGTGACCGATACGGGGCCAGGAATTGCCAGATCGAAATGGGATCGCCTTTTTAAGCCCTTTTCCCAGCTTGAAGATTCAACAAACTGGAATCATGGGGGGACGGGTCTGGGGCTTGCCATCAGCAAAAATATTGCGGAATTAATGGGCGGTTCCATTGGTGTTGTCACCAAAGAAGGGAATGGCGCCAAATTCTGGTTTACAGCGGTTTTTGAAAAAGAGTCATCTCTGCCTGAAAAAAAATTTAAAAGGCCGGACACCCTGTTATCAAAACGCGTTCTTGTTGTTGAAGATAATGACACACACCGGCGGGTTATCGGTGAACTTTTAAAAACATTTGACTGGCCCTATGATGAAGCGATAACGGAAAACACGGCAATTGAAAAACTTAATTCGGCCCACAACAAGGGGAAGCCATTCAATATTGTTATTATCGATTACCATCTTCAGGGCAATTGCGGGAAACCCCTTGGCCAAAAAATTAAATCCCACACAGATTTTAAAAATATTGATATCGTTATGCTGACGGAAAAAGGGGAACGGAAAAACGCTGAAACGCTTTGCGAAAACAAATTTTCAGCTTATCTCACAAAACCATTAAAGCATGATCAACTCTATGACTGCCTGTCTGAATTACTTCAATCGCCTGCGCCGGTGGTTAGAAAGCAAAAAAGCCCGATTCTCTCCAGTCATTCCATCCCGGAAACACTGGCGCAGAATATTTCCATCCTGCTGGTTGAAGACAATCGGGTAAATCAAATCGTTACACAAAAAATTTTAACCAAAAACGGGTATCAGGTGGATATTGCAAATAACGGCATTGAGGCAATCTCCGCGCTTGAAAACAACCGTTATGATCTTGTCCTGATGGATATTTTAATGCCCAAAATGGGCGGGTATGATGCCACACGGCTCATACGCTCCACCGAAACGAATATGACCGATCCCCCTATACCAATCATAGCCCTGACCGCCAGCGCCATGGCTGAAGATAAAAAAAAATGCCTGGCCGCAGGCATGAATGATTATATATCAAAACCGGTAAAACCCCAGATACTGATCGATAAAATCAGAAAATGGTCATGGAAATCTGTGAGTAAACAATCATGATTTTAAACCCTTCAATTTGAACCCCGTATATTTATTTTCAGCTATCCTTTTACGAGTTTGTCACTATTGGTCTTGATGAAAAAAAACCAGGGAATATATCAAAGCACAACACCAAGGCTGTTTATAATAGATCGGTCAACCTGTTTCATAATGACTTCCGAAAGTGTCGTGAGCATAGGGACGACAAGCCTTTTTTTATCAATTGTTCGGATCTGGGATAAGTTCACAATTGAATCTTTTGTTAACCCCTTCTGTTTTAGGATGGGAACGCAAATGGGATAAGATGCCTTTTTGGGGGTATATTCCGTAATCACCGCCACAATAGTTGTTGGAGAAAATTGATTGCCGATATTATTTTGAATGATCAGCACGGGCCTTGTTTTTCCCGTCTCATGCCCTGTTACTGGATCAAGACCAGCATAATAGACATCTCCCCGTTTAATTCGCAAATCTTTCATGTTCTGCCTTTCCGCGATCCTTCTTTCCGGTTAAAGATTTTCAGCGTCCGAATATGCAAAATCCATTGTGATACCCATATTTTCTCCAGCAAGATCCAGATAGGCGGCTTTCATTTTATCTTCAAATACTTTTTTTTCGATATGTGCC
>JAGGYV010000134.1 GCA_021162325.1 Desulfobacteraceae bacterium
CTTTTAAAGGAGTTTGTGAGTGTATATAATCAAATGTTAGCCATAATAATTTTGTTAATGCATGATATCAGTAAATCTGAGTTAGCATTTGATTGTCAATAAGATTGTTTTTATTGTTACAATTCAATCGGGGGAGAATACAAAATGCCTCAATCAGGGGAAATGATTTCTATTAATGTTACATTGGATATTACCGTTTCAACGCTTAAAACGATTGTTGAAAATGCCAAAAAAATTGCAGGTACAGACGATAAAGGGATCTATCGGGTGGATACAGCGGAAAAAGTCAATGAAATGGTTTCATCTTTTTTAAAAGAGAATGCGTTTGATGAATATGTTAACAATATCGACAATTACAAACGTTGATGGCTTCGTAAAAAGTCCAAATTTTTTGTTGCGCTGCATTCTTCGTTTCTTCAAAGTACACTAAGTACGAATCATCACTCAGAATTTGCGCGCCTCGCCAATTTTAAGATTTGGTGGAACTTTTTTCTTTGCCATAAGAATCCGATTTTTTACGAGTTTGTTAACGTTGATCTATATTATTTTAGACATCAGGGTGCCATTTTGAATCCATTGATTATCGCTCACCGCGGGGCCATGAGAGATGCCCCGGAAAATACAAAACCTGCTTTTGACAAAGCACTGTCTTATTTTGTTGACGGGATTGAATTTGATGTCCAAATAACCAGTGACGGCTGCCCGGTTATTTTTCATGATCAGTCTTTGATGAAAATTACCGGAAGCTTGAAATCGATCTGTGATCATACATTTCACGAAATTGATGCCTATGACTGGGGGAGATGGTTTTCCGAAGAATTTAAAAATGAAAAAATCCTCACTCTGGAACAGGTATTAAAAAATTATGGGCCCAAAACCCGTCTGCTGATTGAAATTAAACCATCGCCAAAGGCAGAAGTGAAAAACCTGTATTATCAACTGGCCGGTCTGGTTGTCGAAGCAGTCAGAAACCTGATCCCTAATGATCTAATTCCAAATATGTACATACTTTCATTTGACCCGGAGCTCATTAAATCAGCATATATCAATGATCCGGATCTAAACTATGTTTTGAATTTGAATGCGCCTGTGATAAATAAAAGCAGTCTGAATATCGATTCGGAAATACTTTGCGGATATTGCATTGAATATAAAAAATTAAGCAGACAATTTGTTGAGAATATACATCATGTTGAGAAAATTATCATGACGTATTCCTGCAATTCAAAAAAAACGCTTCAACTGGCGCTTGATTTAGGGGTTGATGTGATCATGACGGATGACCCGGGTAACCGGATGTGGACACAATTTGATTTACCAGCAAAGGGTTAATAAAGACAAACTCGTAAAAAGTCGGATTCCGATGGCAAAGAAAAATATACAAAGAATCATATGACATAAACGAAAAACACAGGATAACTGGGGTATAATAAATGAAAATTCGATTGATCTTTTGCTTTTTGGGATTGTTGATGATTTCGCAAAGTGCATCAGCATCAGATGTTCCGACCAATGTGACCCTTTCAGCAACTGAAACAACCATTGCCGTCGACTGGTCTGGTGATACGGATGCGGATAATTATTTTGTTTATTGGGGGACATCGTCAGACAATCTTGATCAACGGGTGACGGTCGATGATTCTGATACTGAATATACGATAATCGGGCTTGAATCTGCAACAACCTATTATGTTGCGGTTTCTTCATATGATAATTCCGTTGAAAGTGATCAGTCAGACGTTGAATCCATAGCAACCCTGGAAGATGCCGGTATTCCGGAAACGCCTGCTGGCTTTTGGATTACAGGGGTTGGTGATATTATGGAGAATTCAGTTGCTCTGAAATGGAATCAGAATACAGAAACCGACCTGGATCATTACAATATTTATTACAGCACCCTTTCTGGTGTCTATGACAATGTCGTTGAGGCCTCTGATTCTGCCTATATTTCATTTACCGTCTGGAATTTGTCAGATTCGACACGGTATTACTTTTCCATCTCAGCGGTGGATACGTTTGACAATGAATCGGAAAAAGCCGATGAATTGATTGTCGATACACATATAGACACATTACCGCCGAGCGTGCCGGATGGAATAACCGGTGTGTTAAGTGGCATCGATTCAGTCACTGTGACCGTTATCGACGGGAATTCACAGATGGCGGATTTTGCAGGTAACATCATCTATTATGGAACTGTTTCCAGCGAACTCAATAATAGCCTTGATATAGGAGGCAGCTTTTCTTATATCATAAATGATTTGCCTATTGGTTCTAACGGATATTTTGCTGCATCTTCATATGATTTTTCAGGAAATGAGAGTGCGGTAACAGATAAAATTACTGTGACGGTTGAGGAAACATCATCCTTTTTAAATCAGCCGGAGGACTTCGATGGAGGATGTTTTATCAGTGCATCTGCTGAAAATTCCAGTTTTCCATATCCTCTTTTGCTTATACTGGCGGTGACGGTATTTGTATTTTTAAAACGAATTATTGTACCATCAAAAATATATGTAACTTTACTGATTTGTACTTTATGTGTTTTTTCTTCGGATAATTCAATGGCAACTGAGTCTCCTGAAATGCCGTGTAATAATATCATAGGCGTTTCCGTGGGGTATCATATTCCTGCTGAATCGGATTTTGAGGATTATTATGGTGATAATATCTTCCCGGTATATGGGTTTTACGAACGTTTTTTTTCTGAATATGTTTCATTGGAAATTGAGTCTGGGTTTATGAAAGAAAATGGCAAACTTTTAACTGAATCCGGTGAGTCAACTCTCATCAGATCTAAAATAACGCTTGTGCCGGTTTCTTCTTCGATAAAATTTAATATGAAAATTTCACCCTATGTTGTCGGTTATATCGCTGCGGGGCCGGACTATTGGTACTGTAAGGAAGAAACCGATGCTGAAAGCGAACATCCTGAAATCGAAGAATGGGTGGGGGGCTTTCATGGCAAAGTCGGGGTAAGACTGTATAATACAGATGAAAAATTTAAGGGAACCGGTGCTTTAATCGAAAGCAGCTATTCTCAGCTTGATCGATTTGGAGATAACAAAATCGATATTGGCGGGTGGGCCTTCAAATTCGGAATTTTTTATCATTTTTGATTAGTAATTATATTAACGACTATGATTTCATCATACCATCGATTCAGGGAATTAACATGGGTTGATCTGACATTATGGGCCGGCAAAAAGATTGTTTCAGACGGTCGGAAATGCTTTCAGCGAAAAGAAGTCAGCCAGCTGTCCTTGACCAAAACCGGTGGTATTCTTGCATGGGTCGAAGCAGAAGAACGTTTTGCAACACGGGTTGAATATGATGAGGGGGAATTGTATTCAGAGTGTACCTGTCATCCGATTGAAAATACGTGCATACACTCGATTGCCGTGATTATAGAATTTATCGTGCATTTAAAGAAAAGAATTGATATCCCCCAGGCAGAATCAAATGATCGACGTTTTTTTCTTTTATAAATTTTTCGGGTTTAAAATATGCGCATTGGCCATGGTTATGATGTTCATCGTTTAATAGCAGGAAGACCTCTTTTCTTAGGCGGCGTTCAGATACCTTTTGAAAAAGGCCTTGAAGGCCATTCGGATGCGGATGTACTATTGCACGCAATTTGTGACGCGATTCTGGGCGCCGCAGGGATGGGCGACATCGGAATACATTTTCCGGATACGGACCCGGCATATAAGAATATTTACAGTATCGAACTTTTGAAAAAAACATGGAAAATTGTCAGGCCCCATTATTCTTCCATTATTAATATTGACACAACCATTTTTGCGCAAGAACCGAAAATTTCACCGTATGCGGATAAAATGAAAGATAAAATTGCATCCGCACTCTCTATCTATTCTGATCAGGTAAACATTAAAGCGACCACCACCGAAGGTTTGGGGTTTATCGGTAGAAAAGACGGCATTGCCGCCATGTGTGTGGTACTTTTAGATTGACGGGACTTTGAAAAAATTGGTAATAATTTGTTTGTGGTTTTGCAATTATACCCATAAACATAAACAGAAAATTCATCATTAAACATATTAAAGCGATATCCATGACACTAAATATTTATAATTCTTTACATCGAGCAAAAGAACCATTTGAACCCCTTGAACCCGGTCATGTCAAAATGTATGTGTGCGGTCCCACGGTTTACGACTCCTGTCATATCGGTCATGCACGATCAGTCATTGTCTTTGACGTAATTTATCGATATCTGACCGCCGTTGGCTATGATGTCACCTATGTGCGGAATTTTACGGATATTGATGATAAAATTATTAACCGGTCCAATGAACTCAGTGTTTCTTCAGAATCCCTTGCGCAAAAATATATTGACGAATTTCACCATGATATGGATTCTTTGAATGTTTTACGGCCGACGATAGAGCCCCGGGCGACGGAACATATTGATCAGATTATCAGAATCATTGAAATACTCATGGATAAAGAATACGCATATGCTGTCGACGGTGATGTGTTCTTTTCTGTTGATTTGTTTAACGGCTATGGAAAACTTTCCGGCCGAAAACTAGATGATATGGTTGCTGGTTCACGCGTTGAAGTTGACCAACGGAAAAAAAATCCATTTGATTTTGTATTGTGGAAAGCCTCTAAACCCAATGAACCTTTTTGGGACAGTCCCTGGGGAAGGGGACGACCGGGATGGCATATAGAATGTTCGGCAATGAGTGAAGAATATCTGGGTGCCAGTTTCGATATCCATGGTGGTGGAAAGGATCTGATTTTTCCGCATCATGAAAATGAAATCGCGCAATCAGAAGCTGCTTTTGGTAAAACATATGTAAAATATTGGGTTCACAATGGCTTTGTAAATATTGATCACGAGAAAATGTCAAAGTCTTTGGGCAATTTTTTAATGATCAAAGATATTGTTAAAGAATATCACCCGGAGACGGTGCGTCTTTTTCTTCTTTCGCACCATTACCGGTCTCCGGTTGATTTTACAGATTCAGCAATTAAAAATGTATCAGCCGGGTTGGATAAGATATATGCACTGCTTGAAAGAGCTGAAAAATATTTAGGCTCTCTGCCGGATGCAAATGCTGATTATAATAAAGATGGAACACCCCCTGAAAAGGATTTCTGGTCACTTTTCTGTAATGCCATGAATGACGATTTTAATACGGCCCAGGGAATCGGCATTTTATTTGATGTGGTTCGGAATATCAACCGGCTCCTTGATCAGACGAATCAAACGATGCAATCCGATGATATTGAAAACCGTCAAAGCATCCATAATGAATGCCTTAATATTATAAAAATGGGCAACATCCTTGGCTTGCTGACCGAATCTCCCCACGCCTATTTTAAACAGAAAAAAGAAAAAGTCATCGATAAAGAATCAATTGATGCGAAAATGATTGAATCTATGATTCAGGAACGCCAGGATGCCCGGAAATCAAAGGATTTTAAAAAAGCAGATGAAGTCAGAGATCGATTAAAAGAAATGAATATTGAAATTGAAGACCGTCCGGATGGAACTATCTGGAAAATGATTTCCTGAACTCCGAAATGCTCCTGATCACGCCTTGGCTTAACCGCTTTATATCGAGGGAAACACAAAAATGTCTCTCCGTCCATGCCGATTGTTCTGCGGACAGGTAATCAACATATGGGGGGGATACCGGACCCGGATAAACAATGTTGTATCAGAGGATAAAAAATGAAAGAATTTAGCGTAATAATTGAAAAGGATGAGGATGGATATTTTGTTGCCTCTGTGCCTGTGCTTCGCGGTTGTCATACGCAGGCAAAATCTCTTGATACATTAATGAAGAGAATCAAAGAGGCTATTGAGCTTTGCCTTGAGGTGGAAAAGCCAATATCCAACGAATTTATTGGTGTGCAGAAAGTCGCGGTCAACGCATGACCTCCTTTCCATCAATAACTGGCAGTCGATTAATTCGTATCTTGCGTAAATTTGGCTTCGAAGTAATCCGCGTAAAAGGCAGTCATCATTTTTTGCAACATCAAGATGGTCGGTGTACAGTTGTTCCTCTACACCGGGGAGATAACATAGGTCGCGGGCTTCTCACACAAATTTTGCGAGACTGTGATATCACAAAGGAAGAATTACAGAAAAAAATTTAATGAATCGGGGTCTGCTCTTGGCTCATTTAAAACTTTGACAAGAGTCAAGGGTAGACTCGTCCTTTAATGGGTGACCCTATGCATTCTATTACTTATACTCCGCAGCCTATTTTGTACCGATCAATGTCCCTAATATAGTTGAAGAATCACTTCGGCGAGCATCTTAATCTTCATCGGTGCCGAACAAATCGTTAAATCAGATCGGCGCAAAAAACGCGCTCCCTGGTTAACTCAAGCGTTCGTTCGGATAAGATCGTGGTTCGCTATGCTCTCACAATCTATTCTTGTTCGTTGGGTATGAGCAATCGTCTCTTGACATAGTATCAATTGATGATATTATATTATTATGAACAAAAAACAGCGGCAAACCCTTAAGCACATATTTGAAAGGCCTGAACGCGCGGATATTTCTTGGCTGGACATTGAATCTTTGTTTATTGCTTTCGGCGCTGATATTTCAGAAGGTAGGGGTTCGCGTGTACGGGTTGCACTCAACGAGGTTCGGGCTGTATTTCATAGGCCACATCCAAAGCGTGTTACCAACAAGGGTGCCATAAAATCAGTCCGTAGGTTCCTGCAGGAAGCGGGGGTAAAAGCATAATGGAATATAAAGGATATTTTGCAAAAGTTGAATTTGATGATGAGGCTAATCTTTTTCACGGAGAAATCATCAATTTGCGAGACGTAATTACTTTTGAGGGTGAAACCGTTGAAGAATTGCGGAAAGCATTTCATGATTCTGTTGACGATTATCTTGAATTCTGCGCTAAGAGAGGTGAAGATCCCGAAAAACCTTATTCTGGTAAATTCATTGTCCGTATAGATCCAGAACTTCATAAAACAATTGCCATCCAAGCACGAAAAAACGGGAAAAGCCTTAATGCATGGGTGAATGATACTCTTCTAAAAAATATCGTTCAACAATCGCATTCACTCTGACAGCCCAAAGCCGGGACATTTTTCTCTTTTGCCTATTTCAACATAAAACTTCGCTTTTACCAAGACCTCATTGGCTTTGGGCGTAGGTGCTGCGGAGTCGTTCTCCAAACACACTCCAATTATATTTTATCCCTATCGCTTAGCGAAGAGCCATCGGATGTACTGTGCAACTTATATGGAATGTGAACGCATTTATGTGCCTATATACGGAATCCAAAACTGCCGAACACCTGAAATCTTGAACCGGAACATGAATATCAAATACCGAATAACCGACACCTCCAACCCCTCTCACATAAAGATAAAGTCCTGCCATGTCTCAATTTAAAATAATTTCCGAAATGACTCCCACAGGTGATCAGCCGAATGCCATCAGTGCGTTGAGTAAGGGCGTTATCGATGGCAAAATAAACCAGGTGCTGCTCGGGGTGACCGGGTCCGGTAAAACGTTTACCATGGCCAATATCATAGAAAAAGTCCAGAAACCGACGCTTGTATTAGCGCCGAATAAAACATTGGCTGCACAGCTGTATAACGAGTTTAAAACCCTGTTTCCGGATAATGCGGTGGAGTATTTTGTCAGTTATTATGATTATTATCAGCCGGAAGCGTATCTGCCGGTTTCCGATACCTATATCCAAAAGGATTCTTCGATCAATGAAATGATTGATAAAATGCGACATTCGTCGACCCGGTCGGTTCTATCCCGACCGGATGTCATTGTGGTTGCCAGTGTTTCATGCATTTTCGGCTTAGGGGCGCCGGAAGATTATATTGCCATGCGCCTTGAACTTGAAAATGGCATGGATTTTTCCAGAGAGCAATTGCTGTCCCGCCTGGTTGATATTCAGTATGAACGCAATGATACGGATTTTTATCGGGGTATTTTCCGGGTCCGGGGAGACCGGGTGGAAATTTTTCCGGCATATGAAGAAGATTCTGCTGTCCGCATCGAATTTTTCGGGGACATGATTGACGGGCTTTCTGAGATTGATCCGTTGACCGGGAATAAGAAAAAATCCCTGAACCGATTGATCTTGTATCCGGCAAGTCACTATGTCACTCAGCAGCGCACCCGAAAACGGGTCATTGAAGTGGTGAACGAAGAGTTAAAAGACCGAATTGATTATTTTATCAAAGAAAATAAACTGATCGAGGCGCAACGGATCGAAGAACGAACCAATTTTGATCTGGAAATGATCCAGGAGATCGGCTACTGCAATGGGATTGAAAATTATTCCCGGCACCTCACCGGACGTTCGGCCGGAGAACCGCCGCCCACGTTGCTGGATTATTTCCCGGATGATTACCTGATGTTTATTGATGAAAGCCATATCGCGCTTCCTCAATTGCGGGGGATGTATAAAGGTGACCGGTCGCGTAAGGAAACGCTGGTGGGTTTCGGGTTCAGGCTGCCGTCTGCACTTGATAACCGGCCGTTACGGTTTGACGAATTCAACTCGCGTATTTCTCAGCTGATTTATGTCTCGGCAACGCCAGCTGATTATGAAATCGAGATCAGTGAGGGGTCCATTGCCGAGCAGATTGTGCGGCCCACCGGTTTAATTGACCCGATTATCGAATTCCGGGAAGCGAAAAAGCAGGTGGATAATTTATTTGAAGAAATTCAGCTTCGGATTGAAAAAAAAGAACGGGTGCTGGTTACCACCCTGACCAAGCGGATGGCGGAAGATTTAACGGATTATTACTCCGAACTCGGCATAGCGGTTCGCTATCTTCATTCTGATATTAAAACCCTGGAGCGCCTTGAGATCATACAGGATCTGCGAACAGGAGAGTTTGATGTGCTGATTGGTATCAATCTCCTTCGTGAAGGCCTTGATATCCCGGAAGTCTCTTTAGTCGCAATTCTGGATGCGGATAAAGAAGGCTTTCTTCGGTCTGCCCGTTCCTTAATACAGATATGCGGCCGTGCATCCCGGAATATCAACGGCAAAGTATTAATGTATAGAGATAAAGTAACGCCTTCCATGCAGATGGCGGTTGATGAAACCGTTCGCCGGAGAAAAATTCAGGAAAAATATAATCATGATTACCATATTATCCCCAGGACAGTTAAAAAAGAAATTTCAGCCGGGTTGATTTCATCATTTTATCCCCAGTCGGACAGCCGGTTGTTTCAGGTTGAAGAATCGCTTATAAAATATGATTCATACGAAAATATAGAAGGGCAGATTGCATCTCTTGAAAAACAAATGAATGCGGCGGCCAAGGAACTTCATTTTGAAAAAGCCGCTGAATTCAGGGATCGCATCAGGGAATTAAAAAAATTAATTATTTTTGATTTTGAAACAAGTGCTTAAAAAACAGACAAACACCCATGCATAAAAAACTTTCTGACAAACTGCCTTCTGTCTCATCAGGGCCAGGGGTATACCTGATGAAAGACACTAACGGCAAAGTTATTTATGTCGGAAAGGCTGCTCATCTGAAAAAGCGGCTGGCATCCTATTTTGTTAGGAAATCACATCCAGATCTAAAAACAGGTATTCTGGTCAAAAAAATATTCTCTTTTGACACGATTGTTACTGCATCGGAAAAAGAAGCCCTGATACTTGAATCCACCCTGATCAAAAGTTATAAACCACGCTATAATGTCATTTTAAAAGATGACAAACGGTATCCTTCCTTTCGGATCGCTGTAAAAAGCGATTATCCCAGTCTTCAGATCGTCAGAAAAATGAAAAATGATGATGCGGTTTATTTCGGACCGTTTGCTTCTGCCGGTGCGTTGCGTCATACGTTGAAGCTGATAAACAAAACGTTTAAACTACGCAAATGTATTTCAGAAGCGGTCAAACCCCGGTCCAGGCCCTGCCTTAATTATCAAATGGGGTTATGTCACGCTCCCTGCTGTTATCATGTTGATAAACAAATGTATCACAAAATGGTCAATGAAGTCCGCATGTTTTTAAATGGTCAAATCCATGAACTGGTTAAATCGTTAAAAGATGAAATGATAGCCGCAGCCCGTGCAGAAGAATTTGAAAAAGCGGCAACGTTAAGAGATAAAATATTTGCTTTGGAAAAAACAGTTGAAAAACAAATAGCCGTTACCACGGATTTTGTGGATCGGGATGTCATTGGGTTGACCGGAAATGATATGTATACAGTGGTTGTTGTACTGTTCATCCGAAAGGGCTTTTTGCAAGGCGTTCGTCACTTTGTTTTTAAAGACACTATTTCTTCTGATCATGAAATCCTGGATTCGTTTATTAAGCAATATTACCGGGACACCACCTATATTCCCAAAGAAATTTTACTCCCCATAAAACTTTCTGATGCGTCTGTTTATAAAGAATGGCTTTCCGGCATCAAAGAATCGAAAGTCAGTATTCTGGTTCCAAAAAAGGGAAATAAAGTTCGCCTGATTACCATGGCGTGTGATAATGCGCAATCACATTTAAACAAGATGGTTGACGAGTTATCTGCCCAGGCGGATCTTTTAAGCAAACTTCAGCATAAATTACGGCTTCGTGGTCTTCCCCTTCGGATTGAATGCTTTGATAATTCAGGCATGATGGGCAAAAACCTGGTGGCCGGCATGGTGGTCTATGTTGACGGAAAGCCGGACAAAAAACATTATCGCCGGTATACCATTCAATCCGTCAACATTCAGGATGATTATGCGTGCATGAAAGAGGTGCTTGAAAGACGGTTTAAAAAAAATAATAAAAATACCGAATTACCGGAATTGTTAATTGTGGACGGCGGGAAGGGCCAGTTAAATATTGCCATCAATGTTCTGGAAAAATTAAATTTAAAAAATGCATTTGATGTCATCGGCATCGCAAAAAAAGACATTCAAAAGAAAGAACCTCAGGATAAGATATACAAACCCGGCCGGGTCAATCCGGTTAATTTTGGAAAAGATGTTGAAATACTGTATTTCCTGCAGCGCATCCGGGATGAGGCCCATCGATATGCCATATCGTTTCATCGGCAGAAACGGTCGAAAACCGCTTTACGTTCAAGCCTTGATTCTATTCCCGGAATCGGTCAAAAACGCAAAACGGCTTTATTAAAAAATTTTTCAAGCTTTAAAAAGCTTCGTCAGGCTTCGGTTGATGAAATTGCCCATGTGCCTGGCATGAATCAAAAAGTGGCAGCGATGGTCTATGCTTCATTTGGCAATATGTCTCAACCGTCTAAATGATTAAGATAATTTTTTTAGATCTTCAACAAGTCCCTTCACCGCATCGGCCGATTTCTGCAAAGCAGTATTCTCGCTGTCTGTCAGTTTGATCTGAATAATTTCTTCGATACCCTTTGCACCCAGTTTAACCGGTACGCCGATGAACAACCCGTCAATTCCATATTCACCGTCAAGGTATGCCGCGCAAGGCAGAATCTTTTTCTTGTCTTTCAAAATAGCTTCTGCCATCTCAACAGCAGCGGAAGAGGGTGCATAAAAGGCGCTGCCTGTTTTTAAAAGACCGACAATTTCACCGCCGCCTTTTCTTGTTCGATCCACCAATGCCTCGATTCTTTCAGCAGACATTAACTCTGTAATCGGAATCCCGGCAACCGTTGAATAACGGGGAAGGGGAACCATGGTATCTCCGTGGCCGCCCAAAACAAAGGCATGGGTGTTTTCGACAGAGACATTCAGTTCCATGGAAATAAATGCTCTGAACCTGGCGGAATCGAGAATGCCGGCCATGCCGATGACCCGGTTTTTGGGGAACCCACTGGCATCAAAAGCAACATGACACATGGCGTCCAGCGGATTGCTGACAATAATGATAATGGCATCCGGTGATTGTTTGGCCGCTTCAGCGGTTACATTCTTCATGATGTTCATATTGGTTTTGATCAGGTCATCCCGACTCATTCCGGGTTTTCTTGGAATCCCGGCGGTAATGATTATAATGTCAGACCCCGCAGACGCTTCATAGGTATTGGCACCCTGAATAAACGCATCATGTTTTTCAATGGGAGCGGCTTCAAGCAAATCTAAGGCTTTCCCCTGGGGCAATCCTTCAGCAATATCGATGAGAATCACGTCACAGAGTTCTTTTTCCGCAAGTCGCTGAGCCGTCGTTGCCCCGACATTTCCCGCCCCAATAACTGTTACTTTTTTATCCATAATTGTCTCCTCTAATCATTTTTTAATGCAGAATTAACCATTTAATTAAGAATTTATATTAACTGTAAGTATGTATTACTTGTACGTTGAGCTGTGTCAATAATTTTTTATCTATGATTGTAATATCTTGATATTTAAAATAAAATTATCACATAATAATGTAGGCATTGCTTACTTGAAGCGTAATTGCAACATCGCTCCAAAATGAAGATATGCTAAAATACCCTACTTGACAATATTTA
>JAGGYV010000075.1 GCA_021162325.1 Desulfobacteraceae bacterium
ACCATAAATAAACAGAAATGGCCATGTTATTTTTTTACAATCTCTTAACAGTGACTTTATCAATCACCTTGTAATTGCCCAGCTCCTTTATCTTGGATTTTACCTTTTCCGCTTCATCCGGGCGCACATAATTTTCAGCAAGTATATTTTTTACAGTGGCCATTCCCTCTGCAATTACTTCTTCATCATCCACCGCACAATACATACCCAGAAGATATTCCAGTACATATACCGGAACATTTGCGCCTTCTTTTAAAAGTTTCGTCAGGTCCTTGCGCACCACACGGCCGGCGAAATGAACATTTAATAACGTATCAATGCTTGTTCCCATTTATGTTCCCCTTAACGAAAACCGAATTTTTTTTCACCGCAAAGGCGCAAAGAACGCAAAGAAAAGAAAAAAAAGAAAAAATCGCTTCGCGTAAAAACATGGATTTTTCTGCTTCGCAGAAACGCGAAGCGCTTATTCGTTCTTTCTTTGCGTCCTCTGCGCCTTTGCGGTTAAATTATTTTTATTTTCACTGCAAAGTTCGCAAAGGTTTTTTTTGCGCGTAGCGCTTTTCTTTCTTTCTTTCTTTTTCTTTTCTTTGCGTTCTTTGCGTCTTTGCGGTGAGTATTTTTTTATAGTAAATCAGTTAAAAGTCATTGGCAAAAGCAATATCAATAATCACGGGTATTCGGTCATGCTCTGTGTCATCCAAATTCCGCAATACGAGATGATATTCTTTTTTATTGTCATAGGAATCATTTTTTAAGGCCAGTTTTACGGTCTTCTGGCGGTCATCCAAAGATGTCGATATACTGTCAAAGGTTATGGTCTCTTCATTGCTGATAAGGTCGTTTCCGTCCCGAAGGGATATTTTCAGCGTTACCGGCTTCATCCGGTCAGATACCGGTTCGGTCTGGATAAACTTATATATGGGCCTGTTGGTTACCAGTTTTTTAATTGAACCCAGAAGCGATACACCGACCTGGCGTACTTCGGATTTTTCAAGATGCTTGCCTTTCATCTCAGTAACCGTGACAACCGGCAGCACAATCTCCTGCAGCATAGCACCGCCATGAAAAAACCTGGCGCCTCCCACAAAATTCAACCGATTGGTTCCTTTCGGCATTAAAAAGTCCATCTCTGTTTCCGTATGCGCAGTCACAGAAGTTTTGCCTGAAAAGGCTTGATCTGAAGTTCCCAGGTTTTTTCCCATCAGAAATCGCTTATGTGTTTTAACCGGTTCTTTGTGATTTGATTCCAGTTTGTTTTTGTCTATTTTACTTTTGTCTATGGGAGCGGGTGCTTTTTCCTGATAAATAAACCCGTGGTCTGCGGTGATAATGACCCTTGTACCGTTCAAGCTGTTGATGATGAAGCTGACCAGCGCATACAGTTCATTGATGGCTTTCCGGGCGGCATCAAATGTGTTGCTTTCAGAAACGGCTTTATCTCCCACCGCATCAATCTGATCATGGTAAATGTAAATGACCCGATGGGGTTTAACAAATTCCCGTCCCTTATCCTTGCTCATGGATAACAGGTTATCTGCCTTAATCGCTGTTCCTTCATAATGGCTTAACGCAGCCGCCCGTTGTTCCAGAGATTTGGTCGGTTTACCATCAATGAAAACATCGGCATTGGCGCTGTCTTTGATTGTCATTGTTTGATGGGGCAACAAGCTCGCCATGCCCAAAGCCGTATAACTGGGTAATACGCCCAGCATGGGCTCCATATCGGCTTTTAAACGGTACTTTCCGTTGATAACCCGGCTCAGCTCTTCTGCTGTTTCAAACCGGAAAGCATCACTGACAATCACAAACAAACGGTTCCTGGCGGATTCTTTCAGGGTTGGCTGGATAAAATTCTTAAAAAAATTATATTGATTGGGTATTCCCGGCAGACGCCATTTTTCAAACAGGTTATCCGCATAACCGGCCTCTAAAAAATCACCCCATTTTAAGCACAACTGATCCATGAACCATCCGCTGTAACAATCCTCAACCGTTTCCCGAAGCGATTTTAATATATCCCACCCGGCAAAATCCGCTTTATCAGCCAGCTCATGAAAGATCCGGTAATACTGATCAAACAGAAACAGTTCATTGACATACGCAGAAAACATATCTTTGGCTGAAGGATAGCTGAAACCCGCATCGTATTTTTTTCTAAGATCAAACAGCAGGATCGCATTTTCCAGTGCATGATAAACTGTTTTATACAGGTTGGCCTGATCCGGATCACCGAAAACAGTGGTTGCCCAGTATCCATCCAGCCGTATTTTGATGGCGTCCTGTATTTCAGTGTACCCGTTTTCGCCAAATTTAATAATCTGATCACGCATGGCGCTGATGATCCTGCGTTCCACAGCCGCAAATGTCATCACTTCAAGCAATGATTCCTTGTCATAAGACACCAGCAGGTCATTAATTTTTAATCGGTTGCCGATAAACTGTGAAATAATATTATAGTTTTTAAAATGCCCGGTATTGCTCCGCCATTGAGACAGGAACACGGAAGCATTCATAGAAAGAGATGAGTTTTGAATAACAAAATGAGAAAGCGATGCCGGCAGGTCGCCTTTTGTGTTGTTTGAAAAATCCGTTACAAATATCCGTATCAGGAAATCAATTAAACCGGGAGATTCTTCATTAACGTATCCAAATGTCCGGGACAGCAGTTTTCTAAAAAATGGCGTCAGTTCCAGTTTTTCAATTTCAGACCATATTTTTGATTGGGCTTTTGACGGGTCGGCAATGGTAAATTTCCCCTCCTGGCAGAATGAACCAAACAGTTTCATTAAAATTGAAAACGGTTCCGCCAGATCCGCCCGTGTGATAACGGCAAGCATGTTCAGATCAATGTCATCTTCTGTGTCATTGGGTTGAACCCATTTTTTTAGCCGGTTGACCCGGTCCTGGCTCCGAAAAAATGCTTTTTTCTGTTTGATGTATGGATGCAGGCTCTGATTCTTAAGGTTCAGCTCTTTTAAAATAATTGATGCGTTGTCTGCATGAAAGGCGTGGCTGTAGAGCCGTATATCAAACAGCCATTCATCTTCCGGCGGTGGCTCGTGCCAGGGCGCATAGAGAATATATTTTACTGTGGGGTTTTCCGATTCGATTTTTATTTTAAGTTCAAGGGCTCCGTGTTCATCCAGACGGAGTAATTCGGCATCAGGTATGGCTATTGTTGACAGGGATTCATCAAACTCCTTGTCACCGTCATACCAGAAGATGATGCGTTTATTTTTTTCAGAAAATATCTGATTTAATGTTTCTGATATTTGTTTGGTGTTCATATATTCTCACCGTTTGTTTTTACCGCAAAGGCGTTTTATTCACCGCAAAGG
>JAGGYV010000347.1 GCA_021162325.1 Desulfobacteraceae bacterium
GGCTTTTCGGATTTTCCTTCGATGATCAACCCATCATATCCGGCAAATTTTAACTCCGGTCCCCAGTGGCCTCCGCATAAAGAGAATGAATAGGTATTTGTCAAGGGAGACTTAAACGTTAAATTGATTTTGTTGTTGCCTGGGATTAAAGAGCCGGCAAGTGTTCCGTTCATGAATATTAATTTATTTTCCGGCCCCAAAGGATCAACAGCCGGATCAACTTCTTTATTCAAATAATAGATACCAAATCCTCTTGCACCCAGGTATTTACTGACAATATCCGACGGCGTATCTTCAATTTGAATGGTTTGGTCAAAGAGATTGACTCTTAAAATTTTTCCCGTAATACCCGGCATTTTAGTCATGTTGATGGCCCTCCCTTCCAGCATTTTCTGCAATTACAGATCTGTAAGGCCGTTCTGCTTTATGACGTTCCAAATACTGGATGGCCTGTTCCGGGCAATTGACGACGCATTGGGGGTCTCCTTTGCACAAATCACAAATAATAACCAGTTTTTCTTCCGGGTGCATGGAAGGCGCGCCATAAGGACAGGCACGAATGCATTTTCGGCACCCCGTGCATTTCTCTTTATCAACAATAACCGCACCGGTTTTCATATCCTTGCTCAAGGCATCAAACTTACATGACTGGATGCACGGTGCATCCACACACTGGTGACAAATAATTCCATGATCCATGAGTTTTTCATGGTCACGTATTATCTTGATGCAAGTTTTTGCCGGGTTGTTGACATTGAAATGCGAGATACTGCACCATGCCTCACAAATTTTGCAGCCAACACACTTTGTTGGTTCAAAAACAAGGACTTTTTGATTCATCGTTCCCCTCAAACAGGCTTTTAATTCACATTAAATTTGATGGCGTCGTAAAAAGTCCAAATTCTTTGTTGCGCTGCATCCTTCGCTTTTTCATAGTACGATAAGTACGAATCATCACTCAGGATTTGCGCGCCTCGCCAATTTTAAGATTTGGTGGAGCTTTTTTCTTTGCCATCGGAATCCGACTTTTTACGAGTTTGTCAATTTTATAACCTGAATTTATTTACTGTTATATATAACCAGATAACTAATTATCCTTTACAATATAGTTTCATTTTGTCAAGCATTTTTTTGTGGCCATCATTTTTTATTTAAAATCAGTTTATAAAAAAACAACCAAAATAAGTATCATCGTAAATAAGTCGCGACTAATTTACGATGATACTTATTTTAGTCTTGACAATATAGATATAATTACAATAAGATAAAATCAATATGAAACGATCATACGAAATCCAGATTTCAGAACATTTAAATCAGCATCGCCAAATGGTTTTTCTTTCCGGCCCACGACAAGTCGGAAAGACAACACTTTGCACCCGACTTGATACCAACGGGGAATACTTAAATTGGGATGACCAGGATAATCGCGCCCTATTAATCGAGGGACCGCGTCGCGTTGCTGAAAAAACCGGCCTGAATGTATTAGGGGAAAAGAAAAAAACAATTGTCTTTGATGAAATTCATAAATATTCCCGGTGGAAAGATTTTCTCAAAGGATTCTTTGACTCGTATGGCTCTCGATCCAGGATTGTCGTTACCGGGAGTTCCAAGCTGGACGTATATAAAAAGGGTGGGGATAGTCTCATGGGAAGATATTTTCCTTATCGCCTTCACCCTTTTTCAGTAAGAGAAATTATTGATCCCCACATACACGATCAGGAAATTCAGACGCCCAAACCTTTAGACTCTGATTCCTTTAGTTCACTTTTTACCTTTGGCGGTTTTCCGGAACCATTTTTAAAATCAGATAGACGATTTTACAATCGATGGAGAAAACTTCGCCAGCAACAGCTTTTTTACGAAGATATTCGGGATTTCACCCAGATTCAGGAAATCCATCAACTGGAATTAATGGCTGAAATATTACAGCACCAAACTGGCCAGTTGCTTAATTATTCAACACTATCAAAAAAAATAAGAGTATCCGTAGATACGATTCGTCGCTGGTTGATTACCTTAAACTCACTCTTTTATTGTTTTTCCATTCAACCATGGCACCGAAATATTCCGAGATCTCTTTTAAAACAGCCCAAAATTTTTCTTTGGGACTGGTCAATGATATCAGATATTGGTGCCAGGACGGAAAACTTCGTGGCCTCTCATTTAATGAAGGCCGTTAACTGGTGGACGGACAATGGTTATGGAGAATATGGATTATACTTCCTCAGGGATAAGGATAAAAGAGAAGTCGATTTCCTTGTCACCAGGGATCAGACCCCCTGGTTTTTGCTTGAAGTTAAATCCGGAAAAAGTAATTCCATCAACCGGCATCTTTCATATTTCCAGAACTGCACAAAAGCAATGCATGCTTTTCAGGTTTCATTTGCGATGGATTATGTTGACATGGACTGTTTTTCAAGGAGTCAACCAACCATTGTACCGGCAAAAACCCTTCTGTCTCAACTGGTCTAAAAATATTCAGGGTATAATCAGTAGACCCTTCTTTTCATAATACATTTTTTTCCGGTCAAATGCTGAAATAAAGGAACTGAATGTCAATAAAATCGCTGAGTATAGATCCTATCACGGATAGACCATGAAATAGTTGGGGCAGATATAATCAATCTATCTCCGTCTGCCCGGTGGATTAGGACGACCGCCCCCCGGTGGATTGATTCCCGGGGGTCTTGATGGCTTATCAGGCAGATCAATAATTATTGTCGTATCACCACCGTACCCCCAATGCGGATATGGATCATAGTAACCTTCGTAATAGATCGTGGAATGGGTTGATCCTGAACCGGCACACCCTGAAAGGAAGAGCAAAGCCCCAACAATAGCAATGAATATCAGTCGATTGAGATTTTTCATTATATTTTACTCCTCCTCTAAATCATTGATTCCCGGCCACTCCTGAATCATAAAAAGCGCACCGGAAGGATCTGCCAGTAAAGCGACCTGGTCAACAAAGTCAGGGTTTTCAGGTTCTATGATAACTCTTCCCTCCAGTTGCTTTGCCAGGGTTGATATTGCTTTGACATCATTCACCTTGATCACCGGAACCCATCTTTGCTCCAATGCCTTGTTAAAAAGATTTCGGATTCCGGCACGCGGTTGTTCATCAACTTTCAGTATCAAATATGAATCCAAATTTTCAATCTCCGAATACCCCGCAAGCGCCTTGTAAAAATTGGCTGAATCAATCGGATCATTGGTCCAAAGTTCGTGCCAAAGCCAGGAACCTTCCTCAATCGGCCCGTCGCCTGGATCACCATTTTCCGTACGAATCAAAGAAAATTGGGCACCATGCGGGTCACTGACCAAAGCAACCCGTCCACGGTCACCTATCTGCTCCGGTCCCCTGTGGATCTTGCCGCCATTTGACAAAACCACACTGGCTGCCTGGTCAACATCGGGAACCGACAAAGATGAAATCCAGCGTGCTACATGGCGATCAAGAGACTTTGGCTGAATATCTATTATCCCACCGATACGCTTGTCATCAAGTTTAATGATGGTATATCGGCCACGTTGCTCAAACGTCCAGTTCAATAGCGGCCCATAAAAAGCTCTGGCGGCGGCCACATCACTGGTCACAAGATCGTGCCAGATGAATTTACCCGGAGAATACGTAAAGGTGCTTTCTTCGAAAACAGGTGCATCCACTCGGTGGATAAGAGAACAACCTGTTTGAAACAGAGTTACAATGCCACAAAACCCAAAAAAAATGACTAATCGCAAAAAAGACTTATTCCTGTTATTCATTTTCAGCATTTTTCCATCCTATTCAGTAAAATTAAAAAATCGTTTAATAAAAGCTATCCATACGCCCATGTTAAAAACAAGCCGATTATGCTTAACCTGTTAAAGCTGAGATTAGCTA
>JAGGYV010000016.1 GCA_021162325.1 Desulfobacteraceae bacterium
GGTTATATATTATATTGAAAATGACATTATCCGGTTAACGAGAATCGGCACTCATTCTCAGCTATTTAAATAATTAATCGAGGGGAAACGGTACCGGGTCTTGAATTGTGAATTAGACTGCAAACCCTTTAAATGCAAGGCTTCATCGCCAAACCCGGTCGGACCAAGCCATCATATTGTATTCTCAGGGTAAAGATTCCAGAAATAGCTATTTTTTGGGCTTAGCGCATACTTTTCAAGGTCAAAAACATTGCTGTAAGGCGTTTGACATTCTTTAAGCGCACACTCAAGTAACCCAACAATTTTTCGCCAGTCTCCCCTTATTCTCAATTTTGTTTTTGTTTCCTCCAGGAATTTCTGGTTTCAAATGGCTATACTCTCTGTCCATATTGAAATTGCAAAGCCCAAATCATTTTTTCGATTCAAACAACAGTGTTGCCAACGCTTTTTATCTTTCGAAAATTTTAAAAGGAATTCCCTTTTCTGGTTATCGACTTCGCTCAAGTTGAACGCAATGAGCCGTCAAAATTAAGGCACTCTTTTTCTGGATACCTGCCTTCGCGGGTATGACGACAGTCGATTCTTTAATGAAAAAATTAACTATTCCTGATAATCGCTAATCACTGAACGCACCATATTGCGCATACTGACATTCCCAAAACAAATCAGTTTAATCATCTGTTGTTCTTTCAGGTGCAATTGACGCATAATCTTTTTTTCATCCAGCCCCTGATCAGCTAAAAAGGAAACCTGGCCGTAAAAATCTTCAAGAAATTGAAGTTTTGCGGCCAGATGTTTTTTACCGTTTTGCGGTCTGGGGTTATGACTGCAAAAAAGCGCATCAAAATCATAGGTAAGAACATTTTTTAAAGAAACAATCTGGTCACCAATTTTTTCATCCGCCCGGAAATATTTTATTCGGTCGCCAAGGTATAAATCACCGGAAAACAGCCATCCGTTGTTGACTTCAAGAAATACGGTATGGTCTTTGCTGTGACCAGGGGCATGAATCAACTGAAATTTTAAATTTTCATGCTCATAAAAATCCGAAGGAAATGGATTCAATTCGACCGGCGTTGTAGGGCCCCACACCCAGTGCTGATAAGGAAATATTCTATAAGACTGTTTCACCTTATTAATCGTCAAAGAATGCGCCATCACCGGGATATTTAATATTTGCTTGATAGCTGCCGCATTTCCGCTGTGATCTTCATGATGATGTGTCAACAATGCCGCACGTATTTGATGCGCACGGGAAAAATCCAGTACTGTTTTTTGCATGTGCGACTGGCCGGTATCAATTAAAATATGACCGACGATAAAACAATTTACCGTCATCAGAGGGTGACCAATCGGGGAAAATCCAAGTTCATAGGCAAGAACATCGCCGAAATTATGTTTCTTGAGTGTCTTCATTCGACCTGTTCGACTCACGCTCAGGGGTGTGGTCTTCCGATTCCGGCAGGACTAAAGTCTGCTGGGCAGGCAGTTCAACCGTTACGGAATCAACGCTTCTAAGACCCCTGGGGAGTATTTTGCCGCGCTGGGCCCGTTTTCCGATGAAATTGCTAAAGTTGGCGGGGGTCAGTTTAAAATGTCGCCGCCCGGAAAATAGCGTCAACAAGCCTTCTTCAGGAAGCAGGAACAGGTGCTTTATAAAATCTGTGCCGGCCTTGAAATCTTTATTCAACACATTAATAATTTTATTCCCCTTGCCTTTTGACAACTCGGGCAGATCTTTTAATGGAAACGCCAGCATGCGGCCCTGCTCAGTAATAGATACCACATAAAGACTGGCCATATTGCCGGAAATATGAATAGGGACCATGGGCTGCGCCCCAGCCGACAGGCTGATAAGGGCCTTCCCCTTCTGGTTCCGGGTATTAAAATTTTCCAGCTCAGTGACAAACCCATACCCGGCCGTACTGGCAATCAGCAATCTTTGCTTTGGTGCGCCCATCAGCGCTGTGATAAACTGGGACTGGGCAGGATTCTTGAAATATCCGGTCAGGGGCGTGCCATGACTACGGGCAGACGGCATACCATTGACCGGTATTGCATAGACCCTGCCGGTGGTGTCCAGAAACATAGCTGGCTGGTTGCTCCGCCCCTTGGCTGCAACAAGAAAGCTGTCGCCGGACTTATAGTTTAACTCCTCGGGTTTGACATCATGGCCTTTGGCCATACGGACCCAGCCCTGGTGGGACAAAATAACAGTGACCGGCTCCACCGGCCCCATGTCAATGGCAGCAATCACCTTGGCCTCTTCACGCTCTACGATCTTTGTCCGGCGCGGATTGCCAAAGATTTTGGCATCCGCCCATAGCTCTTTTTTGACAAGCGTTTTAAGCCGGGTTTCTGAATTTAGAATCTTTTCAATGGCAAGGCGTTCTTCTTCCAGGGCATTATGCTCGGCCCTGATTTTGGCCTCTTCCAGCTTTGCCAGATTCCGTAATCTTATGGACAGAATGGCTTCGGCCTGGATATCGGTGAGGGAAAATTCCGCTATCAATAAGGGCTTTGGCTCATCGTTTTGACGAATAATTTGAATCACCCGGTCCAGGTTCAAATAGGCGATTAACAGGCCTTCTAATAGATGCAGCCGGTCCATCACCTGCGCCAGGCGGTGGGAAAGCCGCATCCTGACCGTTTCGATACGGAAACTCAGCCATTCGGACAGCAGTTCAACAAGCCCCTTGACCCTGGGTTTGCGGTCTAAGCCGATCATATTCAGATTCACGCGGCAGGTGCGCTCAAGATCTGTTGTGGCAAACAGGTGAAGCATCAGCGCCTCACGGTCCACCCGGTTAGAAGTGAGCGTGATGACAATCCGAATCGGGTCTTCATGATCCGATTCATCCCGGATGTCTGTTACCATGGGCAATTTTTTGCCTTCCATCTGGGCGGCAATCTGCTCAATGATTTTTGCCGGTGACACCTGGTGAGGCATTTCCGATATGACAATGTCCCCGTTTTCCGAATTCCACAAGGCACGCAGTCGGATCGTTCCATGACCGCTTCGGTAGATCTCCACGATATCTTTTCGTGAAGAAATAATTTCCGCGCCTCCCGGATAATCCGGGCTTTGGATATATTCGCACAAATCCTCGAGCGACGCCTTTGGCTTGTTCAGCAGAAGGATACAGGCATCCACTACTTCGTGGATATTATGCGGGGGGATGTCGGTGGCCATGCCCACGGCAATTCCCATGGTGCCGTTTAAAATAATATTGGGCAGCCGTGCCGGCAGCGTGCCCGGCTCCCTGAGTGTGCCGTCAAAATTGGGCACCCATTCCACCGTGCCCATGCTTACCTCGGAAAGAAATATGTCGGCAAAGGCAGACAGCTTGCCTTCAGTATAGCGCATGGCGGCAAAGGATTTGGGGTCATCAACACACCCCCAGTTGCCTTGGCCGTCAACCAACGGATACCGGTAGGAAAACGGCTGTGCCATCAAAACCATGGCCTCATAACAGGCCGAATCCCCGTGAGGATGGAATTTACCCAGCACGTCACCAACAGTGCGGGCTGATTTTTTATATTTGGCCGTACTCTTGAGACCCAGCTCAGACATGGCATACAGCACCCGGCGCTGAACGGGTTTTAAACCGTCACCAATAAACGGCAACGCCCGATTCATAATCACGCTCATGGCATAATTGAGATAGGCCTTTTCAGAGTATTCATGGATCAGCATCACTTCAGATCCGTTTTGTTCATTTGCACTCATATGTCCACCATGTTTCCTTTTTCTTCCAGCCACTCTTTGCGGGCACCGGCATTCTTTTTGCCCAGCATCATATTCATCACGGCGTACAGGGCCTCCGTGTTCTCCTCATCGATGGTCAGTTTAACCAGCCGGCGGGTATCCGGGTCCATGGTGGTCTCGCGCAACTGTCCCGGATTCATTTCCCCAAGCCCCTTAAATCGCTGAACATTAAATTTCTGTTTCTTTTTTTCAGCTTTTCTCACAATGCCCTCTTTTTCAATTTCATCCAGGGCATAATAGACCTGCTTGCCGATATCGATGCGATAAAGCGGCGGCAGGGCCACATACACGTGTCCGGCTGTTACCAGTGGTTTAAAATGCTTAAGAAAAAGAGCGCATAACAAAGTAGCGATGTGCAGCCCGTCGGAATCAGCATCCGTCATGATGATATTTTTCCCATATCTGAGCCCGCTGATATCGGAAACGCCGGGATCCACACCGATAGCAACGGCAATGTCGTGGACCTCTTTTGAGGATAAAATCGATTCGGAGTCTATCTCCCAGGTGTTTAATATTTTTCCGCGCAACGGCAGGATGGCCTGGGTGTTACGGTTTCTGGCCTGTTTGGCTGATCCACCGGCGGAATCACCCTCCACCAGAAAAAGTTCGCACTGCTCAAACTCCTGACTGATGCAGTCAGACAATTTACCCGGCAGCGTGGGACCGCTGGTGGCCTTCTTGCGCACCACCTTTTTGCTGGACTTGATGCGCCGGCGGGCCGAGTCAATAGCAATTTCGGCAATCTGTTCTCCGATTTCCGGATGGTTGTTCAGCCAGAAGGTGAAAGTGTCCTTGACTGTTGACGAAACGAACACCGCGCACTGACGCGATGAAAGCCGTTCCTTGGTTTGGCCGGAAAACCGGGGTTCCATCATTTTCACGGACAGGACGTAAGCGCATTTTTCCCATACGTCATCCGGGGACAGCTTGATCCCCCGTGGCAAAAGCTTGCGCAGATCACAAAAATCACGCAGAGCGGTCAAAAGCCCCTGCCGAAACCCATTGACATGGGTACCGCCCAGCGGTGTGGGGATCAGATTAACATAGCTTTCACAAACCGCCTCCCCGCCATTGGACAACCAGACGGCCGACCATGAAACCTGTTCTTCCTGGCCTTCAAATCCCCCCCCGAAAGGGGTTTCCGGTACCATTTCATAACCATCAAGGCTGTCAACAAGGTATTCGTCCAGACCGGTCGCAAAATGCCAGGTTTCAGTTTCATTGGATATTTTATCGTCGAACTTCACCATCAGCCCCGGACAAAGGACTGCCTTGGCCTTTAAGTTGTGTTTCAATTTGGGAATTGAATAGGTGATTGTATCAAAATACTGCGGGTCCGGCCAGAATCTGATCTTGCTGCCGGTGCGCCGTTGGCCCACACTCCCGGTCACTTCCAGGTCCCGCACCTTGTTTCCGCCTTCAAAGGCCATTTCGTATTGCTGCCCATCCCGATAGATTTCAACTTCGAGTCGTTTGGAAAGTGCGTTGACCACTGAGACGCCAACGCCGTGGAGGCCGCCGGAAAATTGATAATCCTTGTTGGAAAATTTGGCGCCGGCATGCAGCCGGGTCATGATGACTTCGACCCCTGAAATCTTTTCCGTGGGGTGCAGGTCCACCGGCATTCCGCGGCCGTTGTCTGCGACCTGGATCGATCCGTCTTCAAACAACACCACGTCGATGCGGTCGGCATAACCGGAAATGGCCTCATCCGCGCTGTTATCAATGACTTCCTGGGCCAGATGGTTCGGCCGCTGGGTGTCTGTGTACATGCCCGGCCGGCGTCTTACCGGGTCCAGGCCTTCTAAAACCTCGACCGATGCGGCAGTATATTGTGAATTCTTTACCCGGCTGTTTTTGAATAATTGTCCGTTATTTTCCAATTTTTTTCCAATGGCGTTTAAAGGGATTGTCGCACAATCAAGTTCCTGCTGAATTTATCTTTTGGTCATCTGGCCATCCGAGTTCAGGAAAAGTGATTGTATCGTATGTAAGCCAAGGACATAAACCATATCCATCTGAAACTCAATCCCAACTTTGATGTAACTGAAAATTTTTCGCCTCACCATCCGGCAATTTACTTGAACCATACCCCCCCCCGACGTCATTATTTTGCATCAAAACAGATATGACGTTTGATTTAATCAGCGGCATATGGTAAATTCCATACGATTTAAATTAATTATCCATATTCGTGGCAGCATCTCAATAAATCCGGGCATTACACTCGGGATTCCCGCCTACGCGGGAATAACAATCTATGGCAATAACC
>JAGGYV010000043.1 GCA_021162325.1 Desulfobacteraceae bacterium
GTTAAAATGTGTTCATAAAAGGCCGGGTTTTTTGTCCGGCAAGTGATGTATTTTGTTATATTTTATAGTAGGGGGGATTAGCGCGTCAGCGCGTAATCCACCAAAAAAAAATTCACCGGTCCATGAAATTTGTCGGATTACGCGCTGACGCGCTAATCCGACCTACGATTTAGCCCACCGTCCATTATAAAATTACATAGAAGTAACAAAATGGCGCCATCAAATAATGGATTGCGTATGAGGCAGTGATTTGATATAATTTTCTGAACTTCCTGTTTACCGGGAAACATCACCGAATGAATAAAAAGGAAATGATATGGGAGCCAAAACAGACGAACTGATTTTAAAAACCGCCAAAGAAATCGTTGTCAAATTCATTGAAGTGGGAAATATTTCACCCACCAGTTTTCATGACCATTTCCGGAATATTTACAACACCGTTGAAAAATCCGTCCAGGAATCCGCCCAGAAGTCAGATCCATCCGGTAAGTCAAAATAACAAAAAAGATTTTAACAGGTTATTGAAAAACGTTATGAGCGCAGAGAAGACAAGGCAAAATTAGACGAAAAAGCGGAGTTTATGCCTATAAATGAGCATTTCGAGTCGAATTTTAACGCAGTATTATCAAGCGCAATAGTTTTTCAAAAGCCTGTTAATGGGCTTCAGCCCAGTCCCTTCCCACTGCCACATTTACCTTTAACGGGACTTTAAAATCCCAAATATTTTCCATTATTTCTTTTCCCATCGTTTTTACCATATCCAACTCTTCAGCCGGCACTTCAAAAACAATTTCATCATGAACCGACAACAGCATCTTTGACTGCAAACCATTTGCAGATAAGGCGGCATCCACCTTTATCATTGCCAGCTTAATCAGGTCGGCCGCAGTTCCCTGAATTTTTGTATTCACGGCCGTGCGCTCGGCAAACCCTCGGATATTCGCATTTTTACTATTGATGTCCGGCAGCATACGAATCCGGCCCAGTTCGGTGGATATCACCATTGTCTGCCGGGCAGTTTCAATGGTTGAGTCAATAAACCGCTTAACGCCTGAATATCTTTTAAAATAATTCTCAATATACGTTTTTGCCATTTTCTGGCTAATTTTAAGCTCTTTGGACAGGCTGAAGGCGCTCATGCCGTACATAATGCCAAAATTGATCACCTTTGCCTGCTGCCTGAGTTCATTGGTAATCATTACAGGAAGCGCCTGAAATACTTCAGAGGCGGTCCGGGTATGAATATCCTCATCTTTTGTAAACGCGTCAATTAATATTTCATCATCAGAGTAATGCGCCAGCAAACGCAGCTCAACCTGGGAATAATCCATGGACACAAAAGACCAGCCATCTTTTGGAATAAATGCGCCACGGACTTTTCTGCCTTCTTCCGTGCGAATGGGAATGTTCTGCAAATTCGGATTGGAGCTGCTCAATCGGCCGGTGGCGGTCACCGTCTGGTTATAAGATGTATGGATCCTGTCTGTTTCTGGATTTATCAATTCAAACAGGGCATCCACATAAGTGGATTTCAACTTTGCCATGGATCGGTGCCGTAACACCAGGGCCGGCAGCTCATGATGGTCCGACAGGGTGGTTAACACATCAACATCCGTTGAATAGGCTGTTTTCTTTTTCGTCTTTTTCTGTACCGGAAGCTTAAGCTTGTCAAAAAGAATTTTCCCGAGTTGCTGGGAGGAGTTAATATTAAATTCTTCTCCGGCAACCGAATATATCTGCTGTTGTGTCTGTTCCAGCGCAAAGGAAAGGTCTTTGGATAACTCTGCCAAGCGGTCTTTATCCACCCGGATACCGGCCATTTCCATTCTCATCAATACCGGGATCAGCGGCATCTCAACGGTTTCGAGCAGTCTGGTCAGGCCCTCTGACGCCAGCATGGGCTTGAATTTTTCATATGACATCAGGGTGATATCCGCATCCTCACATGCATAGGGGACGGCTTTCTCAAGATCCACTTCACTGAAATTATTGATCTTTTGATCATCATCACTGGACGTTACATCCTTATAGGAAATCGTCTTATGGTCCAGAAAATCCAGGGCAATCTGATCCAGGTTATGCGCCCTTTTTTCCGGATTGAGCAGATAAGATGCCAGCATGGTGTCAAAAACAACGCCAGCCAGGTTGATACCGTGTCGTTTAAGGACTGCCCAATCATATTTAATATTCTGACCGATTTTCTTAACATTCGGATCTTCCAGAATTGATTTTAACTGATTTAACACATAATCAAGGGGCAACTGTTCAGGGGCTTCAGGATAAACATGGCCGCATGGGACATAAAACCCCTCATCCTGCTTAACGGCAAATGAAAGCCCGACCAGTTTTGCTGCCATGGGATTCACAGACGTTGTTTCCGTATCAACAGCAAAAATCTCTGCTTGTTTTAATCTATCAATCAAACCGCTTAGGGAAGATTCGTCAAGAATTGACTGATATACTTTTTTCGATAAATCCGTTGAGATGGGATATGCTTTTTGCAACTGGCGAAATTCCAGCTCCTTAAAAAGTCCGGCCAGTTTCAAATTGTCCGGTGCGGTCAGTTTAAATGCGGATATATCAATGGGAATGGGTACCTGCGTATTTATTTCTGCAAGCTCCCGGCTCATAAACGCCTGCGCTTTATTGTCAATCAGTTTTTCCCGCTGTTTTACCACCTTGACCTGATCAATCTGATCATAGAGCTGTTTCATAGAGGAAAATGCTTTTAACAGGGTGATGGCTGTTTTGGGTCCAATGCCCGGGACGCCGGGGATATTGTCAGCAGAATCACCGGCCAACCCCAAAACATCCAGCATTTGAAAAGGTTCAAGACCATGTTTTTCAAACACCGCATCCCGGTTAATCACCGCATCCTTCATCGGGTCCCAGATAATAATTTTATCAGTCACCAGCTGCATAAAATCCTTATCACCGGTCACCATAATAACATCAAAGCCTTGCTCAACTGCTTTTTGGGCAACCGTACCAATCAAATCATCGGCTTCATATCCCGCCATTTCATAAATCGGTATATTGAATCCGGCAGTGACCTCTTTTATGAATGGTATCTGAACCGCCATATCATCGGCCATAGGTGGCCGGTTGGCTTTATAATCGGAATACATTTTATGACGAAACGTCGGGCCTTTGCTGTCAAAAAACATGGCCACATATTCCGGCGCTTTATCTTCAATGAGCTTGATCAGCATTCGCGTGAATCCGAACACTGCGTTGGAAGGAAATCCTTTTGAGGTAGAAAGGCTCCGGACGGCATGATATGCCCGATGAATATAAGCCGTACCATCGATCAGGTAGAGCGTTTTATGCTGTGTCATAATGGCACCTTATCCGGTTTACAGGTTTATTGTTGATGGCTTCGTAAAAAGTCCAAATTCTGTGTTGCGCGGCATCCTTCGTTTCTTCATGGTACACTAAGTACAAATCATCACTCAGGATTTGCGCGCCTTGCCAATTTTATAAGATTTGGTGGAGCTTTTTTCTTTGCCATCAGAATCTGACTTTTTACGAGTTTGTCATTGTTATATGGTGATTATTTTTTCAAGTTCTTTAAGACTCGTGATATGATAGTCACCGGCCAGAGAAAGGTTGCCATAAGCCACCAGCGGAACACCGGCGGCTTTAGCAGCCAGGTCATCCAGTTCGGAATCACCGACATACAGCATTTCATCCGGAGCCACATGAAAATATTCCAGCACCCGAAGCAACGGGTCCGGGTGCGGCTTAGGGTGGGGGACATCTAAGGCAGTGACAACCAGATCAAAGTACTTTTCAATCCCATGCACGGCCAGGACCTTATTCATAGTATCTGTCCGGTTGGTCGCCACAGCAAGCTTTAATCGGCCTTTATATTTTTCCAAAATAGCAATCAGGTCGGGCTCTATTTCCATATACTTCAGGTATGGATCATATCCGGTCTGTTTTCGCATTTTTTGGGCGGCTTCAAAACCTTGCGGGTCGGGAAAAAGATGGGCAATGGATTCATCCACGGTATGCATTTGCACATAGGCAAATTGATCGGGCGTCATGGGATGATGCCCGAAATGATTCAAAAGATCATTATAATATGCTTTATTTGCTTTTTCGGTGTCAAACATGACACCGTCGCAGTCAAATGTTAATACTTTTATTTTATGCATTAAAATAAATTATTGGGCGGCTGATTCCGGTTTATTTTCAGGAATGGCTTCAGTGTCTTTTGCTTCGGGATTCGGATCTTTCGGCTTTTTTATGTATCCGGAGACAATGATACTAATTGGTTTTTGATCTGACCTGTCGGTAATCATAAAAATTTTGTCAAAATAACGGCCTTCGATTTCTCTGGTATTTTCAACGGTTAATTCATAGGCCATCTTGCCGTCAATTTCGATTTCTTTTAACGATTGCTTATAATAGCTGCCCTTGAGCGCATTGACCTTCAAAATCTTAAATACTTCACCTTCACCGGGAGTAATCGTAACGGTTTGAGAAATGCTTTCACCCACGTTTCCCTTTAAAAAAACCTTGCTGGGTTTAATTGTTACAAACTTTTTTACTTTTCCTAAAAGCTGCAACGTAATTTTTTCATTTTTCGGGTCATTGGTATAGACCTTGATGCTTTTTTTCAGATCCCTGCCGCCATATCCTTTTGTTGACAACTTGAATGTAATGATATCCTCGCCACCGGGAGGAATTGGTTTCTCTGGCCGAGAAACTGTTGAGCACCCTCACCCGGTTTTGACCTCTTTAATTTCAAGATCCGCATCCCCTTTGTTCTGGATTTTAAAATCATGAAGGACATCGATTCCTTCGTATATTTCACCAAAATCAAACGAACTATTTTCAATAACCGTCACTGGCGCGCCTTCAGCAGCCTGAACCGATGCCAGAAAACCGATAACGAAAATAAATACGATCAACAGGATTAAATAAAATCGCTTTCGCATAAAAGGCTCCTTTCATATTAACACAATCAATAAACAGGTCCCTTTAAAATAAGGCCTGAATCCTCAAATTTTTTAAGGGAAATCCGGTGTGATGTCAAGGGTTATATACCTTTCATCACGGTAACTTTGTTCTTTCAACAAACCCATTAAATATCAAACAAAAAGAATTTTCTCAGCGACTCTGCGACTCTGCGGGAGAAAATAAGAGGATAACAGCAGGCTGTATCCAATATACAATGATCATATCTCCCATTGGAAAAAAAATTGTATCAATCGCGCAGAGGCGCAAAGACGCAGAGAAAAAAAACAGTAATAGAACAAATTTACCGTGACAGAAATCCGGACGTGCTTGCCCATTTTTTTTATTTCTGTTAAAAATATTTTATATAATTTTCAAAATACAGGCCGGGAGGAATCATGCCATCCAAAAAAGGGGTATCAACAGGAGCCGGTGCACTCATAGGTGTTGCCTGTTTTATTATTATTGTTGCGGGAATGCGCTCTGCCGGAGACATTCTGGTACCATTTTTTCTTTCCGTTTTCATCGCCATTATTTTTACGCCGCCGCTGTTCTGGATGCAGAAAAAAGGGGTGCCGAACGTTATTGCCATACTATTTATTATCATCTGTCTTATCGCCATTTTCTATCTCATCGCCCGATTTGTCGGTACTTCAGTCAATGACTTCACCAACTCCCTGCCAGTTTACCGACAATTATTAGTATCCAAATCCACTGGCCTTCAGCAATGGCTGACCGGTTTCGGAATTGAAATCAGCGATGACATACTGAAAAACTCATTTAACCCGGGAACCGCCATGCAAATGGCCGCCAAAACCTTGTCCGGCTTAAGCGGTGTACTGACCAACACATTTATGATTCTGCTTACCGTCATTTTTATTCTGATGGAAGCCTCCAGCTTTCCGAAAAAAATCCGGGCCGGCCTGAAAGCACCGGAAAAATCCCTGGCCGGGTTCAGCAAATTTACCGAAAGCGTCAATCATTACCTGGTATTAAAAACCATCTTCAGCCTCATCACCGGACTGTTCATCTGGGCATGGCTGGCGATCCTCGGCGTGGATTATGCGCTGTTATGGGGGTTGCTGGCTTTTCTCTTAAATTATGTACCCAATATCGGTTCAATTATTGCCGCTGTTCCGGCGGTGCTTCTTGCCCTGATCCAACTCGGCACACTCCATTGCCTGCTGGTCGCTTTAGGGTTTACGACAGTCAATATTGTGATCGGCAGCATTGTTGAACCAAAATTCATGGGAGAGGGCCTGGGCCTTTCAACCCTGGTTGTTTTCCTGTCCCTGGTTTTCTGGGGATGGGTGCTGGGGCCGGTGGGTATGCTGCTTTCCGTTCCGTTAACCATGATCATGAAAATTGCTTTTGAAAGCAATGAAGAGACCTACTGGATATCCGTGATGCTGGGTGGGGACCCCTCGTTGAAAAAACCGGCATAAATCTCATGAAATCATATAAATTCATTCTTGGCTCCCAGTATTTTTTATATTTTGGGGTGCTCGGTCTTTTTCTGCCGTATTTTAATTTATACTGCTATCACCTTGGTTTTTCCGGTTTTGAAATCGGCGTTCTGTCATCTGCACGGACATTGACAACCGCCCTTTTCCCCATGATCTGGGGGGCGCTGGCAGACCGATTCCTTATCCGGCGTCCCATCTATATTTTCTGCAACTTTATCAGCACCGCCATATGGGCGTTTTTTCTGCTGACAACCGACTTTTGGGCAATGCTTGCTATCACCGCCTTTTATGGATTTTTCTACGCACCGATCATCGCTTTTCTGGAATCATTTTCCATGGATCTTCTGGCACAGGAAAAAACCCGTTACGGGCAATTGCGCGCCTGGGGATCTTTAAGTTTTGTACTGATTGTCATTATCACAGGGCACCTGATCGATGCGCTTTCCACAGAAGTGATCATTGTTCTGATTCTGGCCGGTTCCCTGATCCATTCATTTTTTTCCATCAAGATACCATCCGCCAAACAGGTACCCCAATCCACTTTTTCCGCAAGCGTCAAAACAATGCTCAACCGGCGGGTCATTATTTTTTTAACCGGTGCGTTTCTCATGCTGGTCAGCCACGGGACGTATTATGGTTTCTTTTCCATCCATCTTGAGCGCCTCGGCTTTTCCGGATCTTTTATCGGCATTGCCTGGGCGCTGGCGTCTATTGCTGAAATTGTTGTAATGATCAATTCCGAACAAATTTTAAAACGGTTTTCATATGAAAATATTCTGATTTTTTCTTTTATTGTTGCCGTTATCCGCTGGTCAATGCTCTACTATGCGACATCGGCTTTCCTGATTCTTTTTTCTCAGCTTCTCCACGCCGCGACATACGGCGCATTTCATGTGGCTAGCATCCTGTATATGGATAAACTGGCACCAAAAAATGCCAAAACCCTGGGACAGGCAGTGAATAATGCCGTCACCTACGGCTTCGGGATTATGGCCGGATTTCTTTTTAACGGTTATTATTTTGAAATTATGGGCGCACCCGTGCTGTTCATTATCAGCGCAATACTGGCTTTTTTCGGCGGACTTCTTCTGTTTATAAATAAAATCATGAAAAAAAATGATTACCCATTTTCAAATGCTTAAAACCAATCCCAACAAGACAATCGCCATCAAATAAAACCAAAAACAGGCTCTTTGGTCATTTATTTGTACCCGTTCACGGGGGCACAACTGCTGATGCACTTCCAACCGATAAACTGTAAACATTCACAGGGTGCTGCAGATGTGAGGCGCCGAGCGTATAGACGTACTTTTGTACTTCACGTGCTCGGCAACAAAGCAGATGAAGTGCCCTGTAAATGCTTACACTTATTTTACTGCGGCAATCCCAGAACCATCCTGGAAACCATCTTGACCTTGTCCCATGTTCCTTTTTTATTTTTCATCAGGATTTCGTTCAACGCTTCAAAGGTTTTCGGCGGGATGGTCTCAATATCTTTTTTAATCAGCGATATGGCGTCAAA
>JAGGYV010000126.1 GCA_021162325.1 Desulfobacteraceae bacterium
ATACAAATAATTCTTCCACCTTCTACCTAATTACTTACCATTTGCTTTTTAAAACATGTAATGATATTAAAAACTCCCATTTGAAAAACAGGTACTCACTGCCCACACAACCAACTGAAAATAAAATATATAAAAATCAGAATAGGCGATTTATGAAAATTTTTGACAGCCACTGCCATTTAAATGACAAATCTTATGCCAAAGATATGGATCAGGTTATTGAGCGCGCAAATACCGCATCCATTGACGCCATGATGATCGTCGGCATCACTGAACAAACCAGCGCCCAGGCCGTTGAAATAGCAGAGTCATACCCCGGATGTTACGCCTCGGTGGGTATTCATCCCCATGATGCAAGCGCCTGTAATGAAAATATGGTAACAAATTTAAAAACCATGACAAAAAATCCACGGGTAAAAGCCTGGGGAGAAACCGGTCTTGACTTTAACCGGATGTATTCCCCGAAAGAAGATCAGGAAAAATGGTTTATCCGCCAGCTTGAAACTGCGGACGAATTAAACCTGCCCCTGATTTTCCATGAACGGGATTCAAACGGCCGATTCCTTGAGATTTTAAAAGCGCATTATGCAGAAAAAGGATGTAACGGTGTGGTTCACTGTTTCAGCGGGGACAGCAATGAACTGAACGAATACCTAAAACTTGGGCTGTATATAGGCATCACCGGCATTGTCACTATTCAGTCACGGGGAAAGGACTTGCGAAAGCTGGTTCCGCATATCCCAAAAGACCGGATTTTGGTTGAAACAGATGCCCCTTACCTTACCCCTGCCCCGGAAAAAAACAAAACCCGGCGCAATGAACCGGCTTTTGTCCGGTCTGTTTTAATGAAGGTCGCCGATATTTTAGAAACAGACACGGAACATCTGGCAGACACCATATGGCACTCGACATGCCAGCTTTTTAATATCAATTCGAATAAATAAATCCCTATAAAAAATCAGGAGTTATATATCATGAGACTAGGCATCACCGGCCTTGCCGGATCCGGGAAAACAACGGTTTTTGAAGCATTGACCGGAGAATTTTCCGAAGCGGGCAATAAAATGGAAAACCGACTGGGAACCATCCGGGTTCCGGACACACGCATTGATCGGCTCAGCGAAATATATAATCCGAGAAAAACAATTTACGCCCAGGTAGAATATTTCCTCCCCGGAAAATCAGGCCGGGCAAAGGATTCGGGCAAAGAAGACGCTTCCTGGACCGCCGTCCGGGATGCAGATGCCCTGATTCATGTGGTCCGGAATTTCAACATGTTCGGCCTTGAAAAACCGAATCCTGCAACCGACTTTTCCGCACTTGACCAGGACCTGATACTCATGGACCTTGCGCAGGCGGAAAAACGCATTGAACGCATGGAAGTAGAAGCCCAAAAAGTAAAAAAACCAGATCCCGAAGAGCGCGAGCTGCTGGGTGAATGCAACAAAACCCTGGAATCGGAAACCCCCTTGCGGCGACACCCGCACCTGGCCTTTGCCCACAAATTAAAAGGCTATGCCTTCTATTCCGCCAAGCCCATGCTCGTATTGTTCAACAATGAAGATGAAGATGATGCGCTTCCTGAGGCTGCCCCGATTCTTGCGGCGGAAGACTGCATGATCATCCGGGGAAAACTCGAACATGAACTGGCCCAGATGACCGAAGAAGAATCAGCCGAGCTGCTGGAAGAATTTGAAATATCCGCCTCCGCGACCGACCGTGTTGTTAAGCAATCATATAAACTGCTCGGATTGATATCATTTTTCACGGTGGGAGAAGATGAAGTCCGGGCATGGACCATTAAAAAAGGAACCGCTGCGGTGGATGCCGCCGACGTCATTCACTCGGATATCAAAAAAGGATTTATCCGGGCGGAAGTGATCTCCTATGATGACTTCATGGATGCCGGTTCCATGGCAAACGCCAAAAAAAAGGGGACCCTCCGTTTAGAAGGCAAAACCTACGAGGTTCAGGACGGGGATATTATCAATTTCCGGTTTAATGTATAGCTGGCTGTGAGAGGCCGGGATATTTTTGTTCTGCATCAAAACATAGTCAGATCACAAGGGGATCTCCTGGATGAAGCCTCCTTCAAAAAATAAATTTACCGTGTGAGTGGGGGTGAAAAAATTGCACTCATCAAAAAAAAGTGATAAAAGCAAAAATAAATAACTCCAGTCCACTTTGATAAAATATAAAAAGGCAAAACATGGGTAAAAAAATCAAAATCGGCGGGCTTATCAGCGGGACCGGTACGAACATGGATGCCATCATCAAAGCCTGCGAAAAAGGAGAAATTAATGGAGAAGTCATCTTCGTGGGGTCTGACAACCCGGACGCCAAAGGCCTTGAAAAGGCCGCAAAAAAAGGGATCCCCACGTTTGTGATCAATTACGCCGATATTATCCGGAAATTCAAACAAAACCCTGAAAACTACTTTTTCCCGGATGATTTTGACCTTGAAGATATTAAAATCAAACAATCCCTGTTAAACAGGGAAATCAATAGCAAAAAAGTTGCCACGTTTATCGAAACCCGCGCCATCGCAGAGGCCGCCCTTCTTAAAAAGATGAAAGACGACCCCTTTGACCTGCTCGTTTTAGCCGGATTTATGCGGAACCTGACACCTTACTTTATTGACCGGATCAACATCACGCCCGGAAAACCCCGGATCATAAACATCCACCCAGCCCTTCTGCCTTCATTTCCCGGAGTCGACGGATACGGCGACACATTCCGCTACGGCTGCAAGGTCGGCGGGTGCACGGTCCACTTCATCGACTATGGCGAAGATTCCGGGCCCATCATCGGCCAGCAATGCTTTCCCATCACCGAAGAAGACACCATCGAGTCCATCAAACAAAAAGGACTGGCCCTGGAATATCAGCTCTACCCTGAATGTATCCGGCTCTTTGCCGAAAACCGGCTGGCATGTGTAAAAATGACCTATACCGATGACAAGGGCAACACCCGCCAGCGCACAGTGGTGAAAATTGCTCAGATCGACATCCCCTCAAGCGATGATTGAGTTCTTTTCTGAGGTAGTGGGGGTAATGGTGGGGGGTATAAAAGGGGTCGTATAAAAGGGGTCGCATCTTAATTATTAATTATTAGGATCTTCATTCATTTTTAATAACTTGCTGGAAATTGAGCAACTTTTCAAATCAAAATTTTCTTTGTAAGAATGTTTGGAAACAGGCTGGTTGTTGTCCCTGTTCGGACAAGATCAAAACAAATCGAAAAAAAGATACCGAAATTTTGTTGAAGCGGTTCAACAT
>JAGGYV010000024.1 GCA_021162325.1 Desulfobacteraceae bacterium
CGCTGGCCTATGTCGAATATCCAGATGCTAAAATACCCTACTTGACAATATTTATGAATATAGGTATTTAATTATAAAGGAAGATTAACATATTTAATATAATCAACGCCATTGAAAACGCTCACCATAATTAAAAATATAAACCTATTTCTTCCTTTCAAATTTTTAATCCAAAACTTGAACAGTCAAGGAATAAGTAGCTTGAATAATATCACCGTGCCAGCTAAAAAAACTGTTCGCCCAATTACAACTTAACAGAGAAAAATCAAACAACCGATCATCGTAAGTAAGGAATCAATGGTTGAACAAATCCATAAAAAGTCATTTGATTTAATACTGCTTGATATGATAATGCCCCAGAGATGAACAGACCTGAAACATATTGGATTATTTTTCAATTTTTTTACAATCAACCGTTCTAATATGTTATAAGTTTATAATTATAGTAAATTTTAGCAAATGTTAGCCGGAGTACATTCGATGGATTTTGGAAAAAAAATTAAAAAATATTACAAGGAGGCGGAACTCTACAGTTCACACGGATTGCTGACAGAGGCGCTTGAAAAATATAAATCAATTGAAGGTCTTGTCAAATCAACACGAAATATTCGAAACCGAGACGGAATTTTGAAACAAATTGCATTAAAGATTGAATTGACAGTCCAAAAAATTAAAAAATTGGATGGACCCAAAACAACGACGAAAGTAGCCGACGACGCCCAATCGCTTATGAAAGAAATGTTCAGTTTTGATGATCCGGAGGCAAAAGGATCATCTGCTTTAGGCGGTGCAGTGGCACTGGCCAAATTCGGACAATATGATAAAGCCATTGAAGAGTTAAACCGATTGCTTGAATATGATAAACTCCGTCTTGAGGCGGCAAAAAATATCCTCTGGTGCTGGGTTCAGCAAAATTACACGGATTATGCAGTTTCCCTATACCAAAAATGGCGTAAAAACAAATTATTTCCACCAGAAGAAGCGAACACCATACAAGATTATTTTAATGCACTGCTTGGAAAATCAGACAGTGATCACGAAATTGACGGACTGGAGTCACAGCGGACTGTTGAACCTGATTCTGAAATAGATGATGACGAAATGCTTGACATCAGTGCCGTCAGGTTTGTTCTGCCAAGAGGTCCGAAGGAAGGCGAAAATATTGAACTGGATATCAGTTTCCAGTCGGGAAAATATATTCGAATGATAATTTCCAGAAAGGAAAAAGATCTGATTGACAGTATAAATCCCGGTGATCTGCTCAAAGAGATTGTATTTTATTCTCCGGTCGCCATTTTTTCCGGAGAAGGATATGTCTCATCGAAAAACGAAATTGATGCAGGCCCGAAAAAAGGTGACTACAGCCTGGAAATCAAATTAATTAAAATTGTTTCATAATCGGATAATTTTACGCGTTTGTCAGATTTTATAAAAATATAAATTTCATGTTGTTTTTTTGGGGAGAGTTGGAAATGGCAGTAATTAATCTGAAAAATCGGCAAATTGAATGCAAACTTGTTTTTTATGGACCCGGCCGAAGTGGTAAAACGACAAATCTTGAATATATTCACAAAGCCTTTAAAAAACAGGTTACCGGTAAAATGATTTCCATTGATACCGAAGGTGACCGGACGTTATTTTTTGATTTTTTACCACTTGGATTAGGAAAGATTAAAGGATGTGATGTTAAGGTTCAATTATACACTGTTCCCGGACAGATAAAATATAAAGCAACCCGTCAGCTTGTTTTAAAAGGCGTTGACGGCATCGTGTTTGTTGCTGATTCTCTTTCGGTCAGGCGTGAAAAGAATATGGTCTCATTAAAAGACCTTCATGAAAACCTGTTAAAAATGGGGTTGAGTATTCGTAAAATTCCCCTTGTGCTTCAGTATAATAAGCGGGATCTTGAAAAAAAGGGTTTACCGGTCATGTCTTTCAAGAAAATGAATCATGAACTGAATCGTCAATTAAAAGTCCCTTCATTTTCTGCCAGCGCATTATCAGGGGAAGGGGTTGGCAAGACATTAAATCAGGTGCTTAAGCTGACATTACAGTCGCTACAGAATGAATTTAAATGGGCACACTAACTCAATATGAGCTCTAATATTGTATTAAAAGGAAGTCTGAGTTTTCTTAATCTAGGCGAACTTCTTCAGCTGCTGGGTGGATCCGGAAGTACCGGAATACTCAAACTGACGAATATGTATACGGATGGAGCCGGGTTTATATTTATTATTGACGGCAATCCGGTTGATGCTGAATACCAGAATCAAAAAGGTCAGGATGTTTTAAATGCTTTTTTCGGCTGGGTGGACGCAGAATTTGAATTCAGTGATGAGAAAATATTGCACCGCAAAACGATTCAAAAAAATCGGATGGAATTAATCCTGAATGGGTTAAGGATGCTTGACGATGGCTTAATTGAAATTGTGGGGCAGGCTACGTCAAAAAATGCTACCGTTGGGAGTAGTGATGATTCCGGTGTCCCGATAATTAAAGGTCCCCTGGTTGACTACCTTTATATTGTTGATGAAGATGCATTTGCCGCTGGTCAGGAAGTCGTTGTTCAGGAAAAATATGGTAACTGGTTGTGGGTGATTTTGGAAGGGACGGTTGAGGTTGTCCGTTTACTTCCCGAAGGTCCGGTGGTGATTAGTAAATTAACAGAGGGCGCTTTTATCGGCAGTATTAAATCTATGAAAGAAAAAAGTAACGTCAGGAGTGCAACTGTCTCTGCGGTTACCAGTGTCCAGCTTGGCGTATTGGATTATCATCGAATTCTGGAAGAATTTACCAGAATAAGTGAAATTCTGAGGGATGTTTTAGTCTCAATTGAATATCGATTGATGCATCTTACAACAATTTGCGCAAACGCACAATTTAAAAAGATCAAAATGCTTCAAAATATGGGGGAACTGAAACAACTACCCATCTCTGAAAAAACAGATGGTACAATTTATAAAATATTAAAAGGTAACGCTACTGTCGTAAAAAAAATTAACAATCATTTTTTACAATTGTGTCCTTTGAATCCGGATGACATGATTGGAAACATTCCTTTTTTAAGTACTTCACACGAACCACACTCTGCCCAAATTTTTGTTTCCGATAATTTTGAGACGGAAGAAATTGATTTAATTGATTTAAAAGAAGAATATGACGAATTATCCACGACATTAAAGAATATGTTTTTACACACCGCTACCTGTTTATCAGTAACAACCGGAAGATTGATGGATATTTTAAAAAATTCAAAAGCGAATGATTGATTGAATGATTATTGCTTCTTTTTAATTTTTTTTATAAAATAGATATAATTTATATCAGCTAAAAATATTTCTTAGTGATAAGGAGTTAGACAATGGGAAAAAATAACCGCAAACATGAGAGAGTCGACGCATTAAATCTTTTATCCTATGTCAGTCTTGATTCAGATGGCAAAGAGTGGAATCAGGGAATGGGGCGGACGCTGAATATCAGTGAAACCGGCCTTCAACTGGAGACACATGAACCGATTCAGACCCAATATATCTTGCAGGTTTCAATTGGCATTGAAGATGAACTGGTCGAAATTAAAGGCAAGGTCGTTTATACCAATCGCGGTGACTCCGGCAAGTTTGAAACCGGCATGGAATTTATCGAGGTCAAACAGGATGCTCTTGCCGTATTAAATAAATATATCAATGAGTTTAATAATCAATTTAATGGATAGGTTTCAGGTTTTATTTAAAATAAATATTTAGTTGTTAGCGCACAAGGATATTCTTAATGTCAAACAAACCAATTTTGGAAACTGATTTTCCTGAACTTCAATTAATTAAAAGAGGAAAGGTCAGAGACATTTATGACCTGGATGATAAAATTTTAATGATCGCAACCGATCGAATATCTGCTTATGATGTGATTATGCCGAACCCTGTTCCGGGAAAAGGAGAAATCTTAACCCAAATATCACTTTTTTGGTTTAAAATTATGGAAGAGATCGTTCCAAATCATCTAATTTCAAGCAATGTTGATGATTACCCTGATTCATGCAAGCCTTATGCGGATGCATTAAATCGCCGAAGCATGCTTGTTAAAAAAGCGACCCCTTTGCCGATTGAGTGTGTTGTTCGCGGATATATTTCCGGGTCCGGATGGAAATCATATCAGAAATCCGGAGAGATTTGCGGTATTAAACTGCCGGCGGGCCTGAAAGAGTCCGATCAACTGGCGGAGCCCATTTTTACACCTTCCACCAAAGAGGAACTGGGAGCACATGATATCAATATTGACTTTGATAAAGCGGTTAACATGGTGGGGAATGAACTGGCTGAGCAGGTCAGGGACTTAAGTATTTCAATTTATAAAAAAGGAGCAGAACTGGCTGCGGAAAAAGGAATTATTATTGCCGATACCAAGTTTGAATTTGGAATTATCAAGGATCAAACAAGTCAAAAAGATCAGTTGATTTTAATTGATGAGGTCCTGACACCGGATTCATCAAGATTCTGGCCAAAACAAACCTATCAACCGGGTGGTCCTCAAAATAGTTTTGATAAACAATATTTACGTGATTATTTGATTTCAATCAAATGGGACAAAAACCCGCCCGCGCCTTCACTCCCGGAAGAAGTCATTCAAAACACCTATCAGAAATATATGGAAGCACTGACATTCCTTACCCGAACCTCCCTTACCCATTAATCCCGCTCATGCAAATTTTTTCTGATACCGTTGCAATAAATCATATTGATTTAAATGACACCACATTTAAAATATCCACCGACATATCAACGGACGACCTTATTGAATCGATAGAAAATATCGGATTGATTTCGCCGGTGATACTTAAATCTAAAGCGGATAGCAGATATATTGTTGTCAGCGGGTTTAGAAGAGTTGCTGCGTGCCGTTTATTAGGAAGGTGTTATATTGATGCCCGTATCATTAATGAAGATAAAAATAATTTATACTGTCTAAAACTTGCCATTGCTGACAATGCCCTTACCCGGCAACTGAATGTGATCGAACAGGCTGATTCAATATCAAAACTTTCAGCCTTTTATGCCGATGAAATCGAACTGAGTCGAGAATCGCAAAAAATAGGCCTGAATGTAAACCCTGGGCTTATAAAAAAGCTGAGAAAATTAATTCCGGTTCATCATTCACTGAAAAATAAAATTGCAGTGGGTATCATTCCTTTTTCTATTGCCCTTGAACTTAATGAAATGGAAGAAGAAACAGCAACCGCTTTTTCGCAAATTATTGAAGCGCTTCATCCCACCTTAAATCATCAAAAAGAAATTATTCGTTTGACCAAAGAGATTGCCCGGTTAAAGAATATTTCAATTTTAGATGTGATCAATAAATTTATTGTTACGGATCTATTCAGTGACCCTGAACTGGATCGGAATCATAAAATAAAAAAAATCCGCCGGGATTTAAAACAGATACGATATCCGGAAATTATTCGTTTTGAATCCAATTTTTTTAATCTTCTCAATCAGATCAAACTGCCGGAAGCAATTCACCTGGTCCCGCCGAAAGACTTTGAGGGCATCAATTATTCAATGCAATTGAATTTTCAAAGTCTGACGCAATTTAAAGGAATCAATCACGTATTAAACAAATTGCAGGATCATCCGGATTTTGCAAAAATATTAGAAAAAGAATTTGAAGATAACTGATTTATACATTGATAAGGAAGTCCAGGATTTTAAAGAGACAAGCGTTATTTGCGAACGTCTCAATATTCCTTTTCAGGTGGTTGAATCGTCTGAGGAAGTTTACAACACGGTCTCAAATGATGACATGTCAGTTGAAAAAGGAAAGAAAACGCTTTTTTTGACTAGAAATAAAGGAAAATTTGTCAGACAATGCCCGGGCACAGATTATTATACCTGTTGTGATTATATGATTTTGCACATAGGAACGTTTTGTACGATGGATTGTTCCTACTGCATCCTGCAATCCTATTTCCATCCACCGTTACTTCAATTTTATGTAAATCATCAGGATTTGGATGATTCCCTTGATCAGTTGTTTTTTAAAAAAAAAATAACCCGCATCGGCACCGGAGAGTTTACAGATAGCCTGATATGGGAGGAAATATATCCATTTTCTGAAAAGCTGATCAAAAAATTTTCAAAGCAAACGCATGCTGTTCTTGAGCTTAAGACCAAAACAGTCAATATTGATCATTTGCTATCGCTTCAACATAATCAAAAAACCATAATGTCCTGGTCCTTGAATACGGAGGCAATCGTAAAAACTGAGGAAAGAAGAACGGCCAGTATTCAGTCACGGCTGTCTGCTGCCGCTAAATGCCAGGC
>JAGGYV010000253.1 GCA_021162325.1 Desulfobacteraceae bacterium
AAGCATTGCAATACGCATAATATTAATTTCTTTCTTCAGCTTGTTTGCTGCTTTATGCAAGGCCGGGTAAAAGTTTTACCAATCCAGCAGTAATCATCTGCATGCCAATGGCGGCCAGCAACAGGCCCATTATCCGGGTAACGATGTTCAGCCCGGTAATCCCCAGCTTCTCACCAATGGGTGCCGCCAGTCGTAATGCACCCCACACAGCTATGGCCACGACGATGATATCTGCGCTCAGTATCAGCCGGTCACCCCAGCCGATAGCCTGATGTGCATCAACAATAACAAGGCTAATCGCACCCGGACCGGACATTATTGGAATCGCCAGTGGAACAACGGCGACATTCTCCTTGTTATCGGCCTCTTCGGCTTCTTTCGGACTGTGTTTCGCATGGCTCTGCTTCGCATGCATCATATTTATTGCTATCAATAAAAGCAGCAGCCCTCCACCCGTTCGAAAGGCCGGGATACCAATACCGAAAAAGCCCAGAAGCGCATCCCCTGACCAGATCGCGAGAATCAGGATGGAGGCAACAGCGAACGCACTCACACGTGCTATCTGACGTCGTTCCGTATGGGTTCTATCACCGCACAGCGACAGGAAGACAGGGATAGCGCCCAACGGATTAACAATAGCGATTATGCCAATCAGCGTCTTGGCATACAGCGTATACTCTGGAGAAAAGATCATCAATGATATCCTTTTATGTTATCACAAAACGAGTGTCCCATATGCTTCTTTCAAATGCGCTATGGCTGGTAACTTTTCAATTCCTCTTCAACAATTTTCCATCGCCTGACTTAATTCCTCTATGAACCAATATGCTTCATATAAACAGCATCTAACGGGCAGGCCTCAATGCAATCCTGGCATCCCATGCATAAATCTTGAAAGATCATAGGAGACTCAAATACACCGTCTAACTGTTTTAAAACTTTATGGGAACATGCCTGTACGGCAACGCAACGACCTTCTTCCGGGTTGCATTTTCCCGGATTACAGATTTCATAATTCACCGCAGCAAAGGATTTTTTTGATTGCATAAATATTTTATTCCAAAATGGAAGGCTATTTTTCTAAAATCTGCCCGGCAACCGCTTCCGTTGCTTTTCTGATTTCTTTTTCGTCTCCCAGATAATAATGTTTTTTCGGCTTCAGCTTTTCATCCAGTTCATAAACCAGGGGAAATCCGGTGGGGATATTGATGCTCACGATTTTATCCTCAGACATGTTGTCGAGATATTTTATAATTGCCCTGAGGCTGTTACCATGTGCCGCCACCAGAATTTTTTCTCCGTTTTTCAGGGCCGGTTCAATTACCGTCTGCCAGTAAGGAAGCACACGATTAAGCGTATCTTTGAGACTCTCCGTGGCAGGCAGTTCCTCCTCTTTTAATAAAGCATAACGCGATTCCATTCACTCTGTCCGTGTCGCAGCAAAACGAGACTTCCCATAAAATCCCTATCGAATATTTTGATGTATTATGGCCGGTAAATTTTCATTGCCTCTTTAACCGTTTTTCCATCAACCGTGATCGCATAAACCGCATTACACATTCTTACCGCTTGTTCGAAAGATTTTTGATGAACATTTCTTCCCGTGGCATTTCCGGAAGCTCCGCTGACGAATATCTGGTCAGCAAGGCGCTGCAAAAAGGATTCTACATCCACACTGGAGCCTCCGGCACAAACCACCTTGGTTCGGCCGGCAGCCAGAACGGTTTCTTTAAAAATTTCTTTTGATTGATACCCTTCTTTTTCAGGGTAGCTGACCTTAACAAAATCACTGCCCAGACATGCGGCAACGCCTGTCGCACCGGCAATCAGATGAGGATCTTTTTCATCCGTAACCGCCTCACCCCGGGGGTAAATCCACAACACCGTTATCAGTCCATGTTCGTGTGCCTTTAAGACGATCTGTGCCGCCTGTCGCAACATCTCATTTTCGTACTCACTCCCCAGGTAGAGGGTATAGCCGACTGCCGGTATCTGAAGTCCGCTGTTTTTTTGAAAATTAATCACCTGCTTGATATCAATCCACTGATTGCTGAACGGGTCAACCTGTGAGGTTTTTACCAGATTCGTTTTTGAGTTTAATTTTACCAGATAGGGAATATCGGGGTAGTCCATCCCATACCGGGCTATCAACCCGAGCTGAGTGGCGAAAACGCCGATATCCGCGCTTTGGGCGATCCTGAACAAATGCTCAGGATTGCTGTCATCCGGGTGGATATTCTCACCGTAAAAGTCGCCGTTCAAATGCTCTACTTTTTGATCTCCCGCAAAAAGCATCAATCGCCCACTTTCCCGGGTAACAGACAGATAATTTTTGATATATGATTTACGGACTGCATAGGGAACATCCAGTGGAACCATTACATCTTCTGGTTTAATCGTCATTTTTATTCCTCAGCTTTCTTCTACAGTTATGGCATCCTGTTCACAAACTTCTATACAGCTTTCGCACCCGACACATTCTTCCGCATTGACCGGCACTGATTTCTCATCTTGGAGCTCGTAAACTTCTACCGGACAGACATCCACACACTCACCGCAACCAATGCATTTTTCAGAATCGACCTTTGGTATAAACATGATAAAACCCTCCTTTTAAATCAATCGTTAATTTTGAACATATACTCATTATTTACAAGTAAAAAATAATGCCTGGTCGGAACTTGTCAATGCCGGCAACAGAAATATTTTTCCCACCGTTAATATAACGGTTTTTATTTCTGTATTTGGTAAGCTTTATAAAAGTGGAGAGAAAACGCGACAAAGATCTTCATTGAATTTTCGAAGACTGCCTTTACGAGCTATTTCATTCCTGGTTATCCGCCTGGAATTTTCCATCATTGATGCCATAATGGTGCATACTTCTTTCACCTCTTTGGGGGAATAAAGATACGAATATACTTTCCCGGGCCTGATGCAGGGCTGCCAGGACACCTGAATAGAGTGGCCGTTCGTTAACATCAGGGCCATCTCCGACTACCTGAACAAGACTCTTGCCACCGGCATCCTGACAAATAGACGGAGGAAGCATTTCAGGGTCAAATGTTTGCCATGTACTGTAGTTCCAGTCCTGTATAGAAACATTAAAGAACCAGGTTCATTAATATGAAAGGATAAGGGTCCCAGTGTTGAAGCCATGCGACTATATTCAATATTGCCCATATTCCCAGAAAAACACTTTGGATATTCTATCCTACGACATTTCATCCATCGACTGTATCTGGATCAATGCACCGATAATTGACATGAGCATAAAAGCAATAATGCTTATCGTCGGGGACAACCCCAAGACTGAAGCAACCAGACCGGCACCGACCATGGCGGACAGTATGATAATGGCCCAGTCGATGAATACATATGCGGCCACCCCGCCGATAGCGCCGCCAAAAATATACAAAACAGCGGAGACATCATTGTAACCCACAAATTGTGACCCTATCAGCACCAGATACAGGCCAGCCAAACACCCTGCTAAAACAAAGGCGATTCTCTGCACCAGGATGCCCACCAATGCACAGACGATACCGATGCCAATCGCTATCACCAGCTGCACCCATTGCTGAGATAAAGGAATAAGCATTTCGGAAAAGCCAAATCCCACCATAAAACCGGAGAAAGCAATAAACAGCCAAAAGAGCTTTCGCCCGAACAACAGCAATATCAATCCTATAATAATATTAAAAATTAACATTTTTTAATCCATTTCGAATTATTTCCGGATACTGTTTTTCAATTTTCGGGATTTGGCGTTGAAAAATGGTCATGTTCCCACCGCTTGTCCAGAAAATAAAGAATCGGCACCGTCATCCGGGAAAACAGCAAAGACGCCACTTCTCCGGCCATCAATGAAATAGCCAGCCCCTGAAAAATGGGATCAAAAAGGATTACCGACGCGCCGACCACCACAGCGGCAGCCGTCAACATCATAGGCCGGAATCTCACCGCACCCGCATCGATCACTGCTTTATCCAGCGGCATTCCCTCGGACAGCCGCAATTCGATAAAATCAACCAGAATGATGGAGTTACGGACCACAATACCGGCGCCGGCAATAAAACCGATCATGGAGGTGGCTGTAAAAAAAGCGTTCAGCCCCCAGTGCGCCGGCAAAATGCCGATCAAAGAAAAGGGAATGGCCGCCAGAATAACGATTGGCGTTGAAAACGACTGAAACCACCCCACCACTAAAACAAAAATGAGCACCATGACAACGGCAAAAGCAATACCCAGATCCCGAAACACTTCATAGGTGATATGCCACTCGCCATCCCATTTCATAGCGAATTTCCTGTCTGTTTCAGGAACGGATGCCGTATACTGATCAATCTTGTACCCTTCCGGAATTGAGATGGCGTCAATCTTTTTCCACATTTCGGCAATGGCATACACCGGGCTCTCCTTGGCCCCGGCCACATCACCGGTCACATAGACAACCGGCATCAGGTTTTTATGATAAATGCTCCGGTCAATATCTATTTCACGTACATCAACAAGCTCTGATATGGGTACCAGACGGCCATCGCCTGCCGGAACGTTTAAAGAAAGAAGGCGCTGCAAGTCCGACCTTTCTGCAATCGATTGGCGAAGAACAATGTTTAGATCTTCTTTTTCAAGGGGCTGGTGAAGAAGCCCGATTTTTTTACCGCTTAACTGCATACTCAGGGCCTGCACAATTCCGGCAACCGGTATGCCGTTAAGCGCTGCTTTTTCCTGGTTCACTTCAACAAAATACCGTGGCTGGGGGGATTCCATGTACCAGTCCACATCCACCACCCCTTCGGTTTCTGAAAAAATATCCATGATACGGGCGGCAAGTTCCTGCTGCCGGTCATAATCCGGCCCATAAATTTCAGCGACAAGTGTTGAAAGCACCGGCGGTCCCGGCGGGACTTCCGCCACTTTGATCCGGGCACCATATTGATCTCCGATTTTTTTCAGCGGACCCCGAACCCTTTTGGCGATATCATGACTCTGCTGCTTGCGATGATGTTTGCCGGCCAGATTGACCTGAATATCAGCCATAAAAGCCCTCTGACGGAGGCAATAATGACGAACCAGCCCGTTGAAATTAAAAGGAGAAGCGGTGCCGACGTAAATCTGATAATCCTTCACTTCATTAACCGTTTTAATATAATCGCCCATGTTTTGGGCCGCTGCTGCGGTTTGTTCCAATGTGGCGGACTCCGGCATATCAATGATCACCTGAAACTCGCTCTTGTTGTCAAACGGCAACATTTTAATACGCACCATACCGACCGCGACCATTGCACAGGCCCCCATCAACAGCACCACCACTGTAATCAAAAAAGACCATCGGACGGCTGGCCGATGCAGGAGCGGATCCATGACCCGTCGGTACAGACGGGTAGACCAATCGTCACTGTCTTCCGGTATGTGCCCGCCCTTTTCCGAATATGCATGACCCAGCAGACGAACCGATGCCCACGGCGTGACGATAAACGCAACAATTAAAGAAAAGATCATCGCGGCGGACGCCCCCACGGGAATGGGACGCATATACGGCCCCATGAGCCCGCCGACAAAAGCCATGGGCAGAATTGCCGCAATCACCGTCATGGTGGCCAAAATGGTCGGATTGCCGACTTCGCCGACCGCTTCAACCGCCACAGTGGTTTTTAAACGATCCCTGTTTTCAGGCATCCGGAAATGCCGGACAATATTTTCCACCACCACGATGGCGTCATCCACCAGAATACCAATGGAAAATATCAGGGCAAACAGGGTAATGCGGTTTAATGTATATCCCAGCAGGTAGAAAACCGTCAGCGTAAAGGCCAGCGTGACCGGAATCGCCAGCGCCACAATCCATGACTCCCGACGGCCGAGGGTTATCCAGATCAGCAGGGTCACGGAAAACACCGCGATTGCCATATGAAACAGCAGTTCGTTGGATTTCTCCTTTGCGGTTTCTCCGTAATGACGGGTCACCGTCATCTGTATATCATCCGGGATCAAAGTGCCCCGGGTCCCTGCAACTCTTTCCAGAACCCGTTCGGCAATCGTCACCGCATTGGTGCCTTTGCGCTTGGCCACTGTCAACGTCACTGCCGGATAAACCCCCATTTGCGATTCACCCGAACGGATACCGGTTTCACCGGCAGCCACAACACCAGCCGGTCCGGTGCCAAAAAATACGTAATTATCCGGTTCCGCCGGACCATCCACTACATTGGCCACATCTTCAAGATACACCGGGTGCCCGTTAAACACCCCGACTACCAAACGCTTCACATCATCGGCGGTTTTTAAAAACCCGCCGACCTGGACCAGGACCTGGCCATCGGGCGACGGGTAACTGCCGGCCTGAAGCTCAGTATTCGCACCCCCGATCATTTTCTCGATGGTTGCCCCATCCAGATGGTAGGCCGCCAGACGGACCGGGTCCAGTTGAACTTCCAGCTGGCGGCGCGGGCCGCCGATCAGTTCGGTGATGGAAACATCCGGTTCCCGCTTGACCACTTCCTCAATTTCTGCGGCCACTCGACGAAGGGTGTACTGGTCCGCTGATTTACTCCAGAAGGTCAATGCCAGAATCGGCACATCATCTATATATCTCGGTTTAATCAGCGGAGGACTGACCGTAAAGGGGATGCGATCGTAATTGGCCAGCAGCTTGGACTGCAATCGAATGATGGCATCTTCTTCGTTTTCCCCCACATAAAAACGCACAATGACCATGGACATTCCCGGACTGGACGTGGAGTAGATATATTCCACGCCGGGAACTTCCCACAGCAGCTTTTCCATGGGGCCGGTCGCCCGCTGTTCCACTTCCTTGGCGCTGGCACCGGGCATTTGAACAAAAACATCCACCATGGGGACAATAATCTGCGGCTCTTCCTCACGGGGCAGCGCCATAACGGATATGATCCCGAGAAGAATCCCGGCAATGATAACCAGAGGGGTCAATTTTGAATTGATAAACAGCTGGGCCATTTTGCCCGCCGGGCCTAGTACTTGGCTCATAATGCCTCCACCTTTTACGGCTTCGTAAAAAGCCCAAATTCTGCGTTATGCTGCATCCTGAGCTGCTTCATAGTACGAAAAGTACGAATCATTACTCAGGATTTGCACGCCTTGAATTTGAGACTTTTTTCGTTGCCGTCAGAATTTGACTTTTTACTGGTCTACCACCTTAACTCCGTCAACGATGGTGTGATTCGGTTTTGTTACATACCGGTCGCCGGCCTTTAATCCGGAAAGCACTTCCATGTGATCACCGAACATTCGGCCCGGTCGAATAAGCCGGAAATGCGCAATAGAATCAGCGTCAACGATAAAAATGCCGCTGAGCTGACCATGACGCACTACGGCTATTTCCGGAACCAGAATCATGCCGGTTTCACCGATCGGAACCAATACCCGCGCATACATGCCGGCACGTATGCCCGGCAGGTCCGGCAGGCTCACTTTGACCTGAAAAGACCGGATGCCCGGATCAGCCGTCTGATTAATCGTTTTAATTTTCCCGGTCAGGGCCTCGTTTTGAAACGAAGGAATACGGACCGATAATTGATCGCCGGTATTCACCTGATGGATATGAGATTCCGGCAAAACCATTTGAACTTCAAAAAAGCCGGTCTCTTCCAGCCGGATCAGGGGAATACCCGGAGAGGCCAGATCCCCTTTATCCTTTAATTTGGCGGTCACGGTCGCATCATAGGGAGCAATGACGGTGGTGTCATCAAAGGCTGTTTTCACAACAAAAAGAGCGGCTTTTGCCTGCGCAATTCGATTTTGAGCAGCATCACGCATAGACTTTGTCTGGGATAATCCAGCCGTTGCCTGATCGTAACGTGATTTCATTTCATCGAATTCCTGCACACTCACCGATTCATTTTCAAGAAGCAATTCATACCGGCGAAATGTTTTTTCGGCAAGTTTTGACGATGCCTGAGCCGACTCAAATGCCGCCTGAGCGGCCTTAACCCCTTGATTGGCTTCTGCCAGGGCAGCTTTTGCCTGACGCCGCCGGGCGGATATCTGGCTGTCGTCAATCTTCACCAGAATATCTCCGGCCTTTACTTTGTCTCCCTCTTGAACCAAAACCTGCAGAATTTCGCCCATGACCTTAGCGGAAACCGTTGCCGCCGTCCGGGGCTGGATGGTTCCCGACGCTTCATAGATTTTCGGCTGTTGAACAATTTCAGCAATCGATGTGGCGGCTTTCACCACAGCGGATGGCTTTAAAGGGGTGGTTCCCGGGGGGATTTCCTCTCCACAGCTGGCGACCAGAAGAATAATGCCTGCTGCGGCAACCATCTTTAATTGTTGCAAATATTTTTTAATCTTCACGGCATTTCACCTTTTTCCCTGTAGGCCGGGTTTCTTACCCGGCACCAAAATTTGTCGGGAAAGAATCCCGACCTACATTTTTTATTGAAACGTTTCGCTCAGATCACCGACAGCCAGCGCAAGCTGCGCCCGGTTCTGAATATGATCTTTTAACGCCAGATTCAGGTTATTTCGGGCACGGATAACCGTCATTTCTGCATCCAAAAGAGATACCAGCGGCACCTGCCCATTATCATACCGATTACCGACGATCCGCAATGCTTCCTCGGCCGCATCCACGGACAATTCAGATGCCTGAATCCGCTTTTCCGCACTTTGCAGCTTATAATATGCCTCCCGCGTTTCAAGTCGGACCTTTTGGTCCATACCCCGCAAATTTGCATTGATTTCATTGCATTGATACAAGGCTTCTTTCTCCCGTGCGGAAATGCCAAAACCTGAAAAAAGATTCATCGTCACACTGGCCCCCACGGTGTAATTATTTTCCGTATCATTAAAGTCTTTTGTATTTATTTCATAACTACCATTGAAATTAACAGATGGCAGGTGGGCGGACCGGGTTTTTTTAATTTCCGTTCGGGCAGCCTGCTCCTGAAATTTCATCTGCTGAAGGTCAGGACGCCCGGCCAGGGCCTTATCTAACCATTCCGGCAGATCCTTCGCCGGCGTTTTTACTTGTTCCAGCAATGATACCGGCAGGATGTCTGCCGGCAGTTCCTCTCCCATCACCATACTGAGCACTGATCGGGCAATCAAATAGTGGCTGCTGGCCTCAACCTGCTGTTGTTCCAGTTCTGAAATATGGACCTGTGCACGCAGGAGATCACTTTTGACCGTCAAGCCGCTATTGTATCGATTTTCAATCAAAGACAGATGCGCTTTTGCGGTTTTCAAGGCCTGATCGACCACGGCAACACTTTCTTTTGCAAATACCAAGTTGGTATATGCGGTCACGGTTTGTAAAACAATTTCCTGGCGAGACCGGTCAAGGCCTGCGGCAGATGCCTGATGTGCCGTTTTGGCCTGCTGCCAGCCAAACCAGGTCTGCCCGCTGTCAAACAGCGGCCAATTCATCCACACCATGGTGTTAAAATTATCTATCGACGGAGGATCATTCAATCGCGCCGGATCAAAATCTTCCCGGGTAATAGCCCCCTGGTTCAGCATCATGCCGAACACCCACATGGGCGTTGTGGTCCGCTGAAAGGTTTCGCTGACATACACTTTGGGATAAAAACCGGATGTCGCCTGGGTAATCCGCTCGACCGATGCCGCCACCCGGCATTGGGCTGCCGCCAGTTGGGGATTCTTTTCCAGGGCGCTTTGAATCGCGCCTTGAAGGGAAAGTGCTGGGGCCTGATCTGCTGATAGACCTGCGGCGGCAACTTTTGTTAAAATGCCCGAATGAAAAATTACCGTTATTGCAAATACGATGAAAATCATCTGTTTTAAATTTTTCATGTCGTTCATATTGTTCATGTCGTTCATATTTTGGAAACCTTTATCGCTGATAAAATTTGACTTACTGACATCAACCTGTAGACACTTGCAAATATTCAAGTTGTTTTCTGATACAGTGGTGATGCGTCACCATGAAAAGCTTTTTACGAAGCCATCAATCTTGCTCTTAATCCATTCCTCTATTTACGTCAAAAAAATTCCACAAAAAAACAGGGCGTAATCATATTTTTTATAACATTTCGTAATTAAAACAGATATAAATCCTATTGCGTTTTGTATTACGTTTATATTACACCCAAAAATCAAAAAAGTAATTTCTCAGTCACATGCCAGTCACATAAAAACAATTGCCTGAAAAAATTACGACGCAATCCAATTTAATGACAACATACTATTATTAAATGATATATCGATTTCGATTGCGCCGTTATTGCGCCGTTATTGCGCCGTTATTACAAATCGTCACTCCTCGCCTGAGCTTGGATACCATAGCGCCCCCCGTGTTTTACCGATTACATGAATTATCTTCTTTTTTTTCATTTCAGAAAGTAACTTCTGAACCTGACTAGGTGTCAACGAAGGTAAAACATCCCTCAACTCCTGCAAACGACTTCCTTGCTTTTTATTGTCCTTTATGTGTTTTAATAACAACTGCTTGTTGGTTTCTCTATCAAGTCCTCTTTTTCGAGTATAAACACCCTTTTTATCAATAAATTCATAATAATTGTGGGAAAGAATATTTTTGCGGCCCGCCAGTTCAATAACGCTGGCTTTACGAAGTTTTTGCAACCGGGGCCTTAACCTATCTGGTAGCTTTTTATCCCTATTAATCAAATCAAGAGTTATAAAATCAGCTGTATCGAATGATTCTTGTGTTTTTTGACCTATGAGTTCCAAAAATTTCAAGAATAAGGGGTCTTGAACCTCACCATGCAATGTTAATTGAACCTGATAGTCGTCTGTTCCATCGAATTCCGGCGGCCTTTTACTCTCTTTAACGCATTGTTCAAACATCCTGTTTGCCCCCTGGCCTGATCGTTCAACAAGACCGCACTTAGAAAAGGCTTCAGCAATTCTCCGGTTTCTTGGACTCTGCCGCCAGAGAATATTTTCCGGAGATATACCGGGAGGGAACCCGCCAGGGCTAACAAATTCAATTTTTCTCGGATACTGCCGGACAAAAACAGATCCTTCCAGCCGATAATCACGATGACTGACACTATTCAAAACGGCTTCTCTAATTACGCTTTCATTAAACGTCGGTATCTTCCACATGAACAAGCCGTCTTGGAAATGATGGACATCATTTCTTAAATTGATGGTTTCCCAAAGGTCATCAAAAATCAGAAAAAAACCTTCCCTGAATTCCTTGCGCTGTTGAAAAGCTGTTGAGGCTTCTGCTGACCGGTATTCAAAAACAATTTCAGATTGGGCCAAATACTTTCCCAATGTTTTACGGGTTCCAAACATAATCAAGGCAGCATATGTGATTTCACCGTCAACAATCACCTCCGCATCTTCAAGCAGTTGTATAGGGGTAAGCATATTTAGATTTTGATTTCCGGAGTGGCGAATCCACTTTTGTCTAAAAACTTCGATGGCGTTAAGGTCCAAATCAGCAAGTGTCGCTTTTGTGCAAATCTGAGAGGAAAAATCCGGTTCTGCTTCCGCAAAAATAATCTGCAATTTATCCGGAGTCATTGGGACAAGTGATTCTCCGCTGCGCATCCAATAGGCACCCCTATACTCTATGGGTCTTCCCGGAGGTCTGGATGGTATGTCAAAAACCAGCACACGCCCATTATGATGCTGAATTTCGTTAACTTCTATTCTCAGATGCAGCCGATCCAGCAACTGACTCCTGACTTTACTGATATTGAGAAACGCCGAAGTCCCAATGATTTTGCGCGGCGGCTTATCTGTAACCCCTAAAACCAATTTACCGCCTTTCTCATTGGCTAAAGCCGCACAATATTGTGTCAGTTTTGTTGAATCGAACTGATCTTTTGCCTCTTTAAATTCACACTGCTCATTTTCGTTTAAAGTGATCAGCTTTTCTAATTGTGCATTTGTTAAAATGTTATCGCTCATTTCTTTGCAAAACTCCGATATTCGATTTACGCCGC
>JAGGYV010000302.1 GCA_021162325.1 Desulfobacteraceae bacterium
AATCAATACATTTCAATATATTATACAATATCAAAAAGTTGAGACGGCAACTTAAGCGAAGTGGATAACCAGATTATTTAATTTTAAATATAATGTATCCTTTATAATTCTTATTGACAAATATCAAGTATATTATTAGCACTATAAATAAATAGCGTGTAATTCACTACACGCTTTTAATTTTAACGTGTAAGTTGTTAAAAGGAGAAAAAATGAATATTGATGATATTAAAACCGTTGCAGTGATTGGTGCCGGCGATATGGGCCATGGAATCGCGGAAGTCGCTTTAATTGCCGGATACAAAGTTTATCTAAGAGATATCAGTCAGCCGTTTGTGGACAAAGGTGTTGAAAGGATTTTTGCCAGTCTTGAAAAACTGGTGAGTAAAAATAAAGTGTCTGAAGATCAGTATAAAGCGATCAGGAATGATCTTTTAGTCCCCTGTACGGACCTTGAAGACGCAGTGAGCAAAGCGGATTTAGTCATTGAAGCGATTCCAGAAATCATGGATTTAAAAAAAGAAACATTTCAAATGATGGATAAGGCGGCACCGGCTCACACGATTTTTGCTTCCAACACATCCACCATGAAAATTACTGAAATTGCATCCGTAACATCTCGCCCTGAAAAGGTGTTGGGGCTTCATTACTTTAACCCGGCCATTATCATGAAACTGGTGGAAGTGATTTGCGCAGATAAAACCTCCGATGAGACCCTGCAGATCGGATATGACTTTGTGCTCAAAATCAATAAGGTTCCGGTACGGGTGAAAAAAGATGTACCGGGTTTTATCGTTAATCGGGTCCAGGCGCCGAGCAGTGTTTTATTAAATTGTATTTTGGATGAAAAAATTATTGAGCCTGAGGAAGTTGATGCCGTCATGCGCACACTTGGGATGCCCATGGGGCCATATGAAATTATCGATTATACAGGAATCGATATCAGCTATCACGGGAGTAATTATTTCGCCCAGTCGATCCACCCGGATTTTGCCATTGGAAAGACGCTGACGGCAAAATTTGAGGCTAATGAACTGGGTAAAAAAACCGGTAAAGGCCTGTTTGACTGGTCTCAGGGCCGGCCTAAAATAGATCTGTCCAGGACCACGGATAAATTTGATCCTATGGATCTGGTGGCCGTCAATGCCAATGAAGCGACAAAGATTGTTGCTCTGGGTGTCTGCTCCTTTGATGATGTGGATACAGCAATTATAAATGCTACGGGTAATCCCATGGGATTGATTGCCTTGATTAAAGGGATCGAACCGGAAGTTTTAGTGAAACGGCTCGAAAATCTGGCCGCTAAATTTAACAAGGAGATTTTTAAACCGACGCAGATGATCAAAGACGGTGCATACCGTTGATAGCATCGTTAAACGCTTTTTATGGTAATGCATTATCACTATATCAGAAAACAACTTGTCCATCATTTCAATCGTTTATGAATGAGTTGTTTGGAAGTCCAAATCCAAAATGAAAACCTCTAAATACTGATTGTCATTACGAGGAGTGAGGAACGAACGACAAAGTAATCCCCTGTCTATAATGAGATTGCTTGACGTCGCACCTCTCTCGATGACAGAAAAGTGAAATTGGAGACTTTTCGTTCAAACACGAAGAAAGATATCAGCTAAATGGATATCAGAATATAAGAATAAAAAAAAATAAGGAGAAGAAAAAATAATGGCACAACTAATCGCAGACAGGCGCGATATTGATTTTGTAATATGGGAACAGCTTAATGGAGAAGAGCTGTTAAAATTTGATATATACAGTGATTTTAATAAAAAAACCTGTGATATGATTTTGACGGAAGCACGAAAATTGGCCATTAACGAAATATTGCCCACCTTTCAGGAAAGTGATGCAATCGGGGTTACATTTGACAGTGGAAAAGTTAAAGTTCCGGAAAATCTTCACCGGCCGCACAAGCTGCTTTTAGAAGGGGAATGGGGTAATCTTTCAATTCCGGCTGAAATGGGGGGGCAGGGGGCACCCGGCCTGGTAGCTACAGCTGCCGTGGAATATTTTATGGGGGCCAACTGGGCGCTTTATTCCTATGCGGCCATGGGTGGGGGTACTGCCGACATGATTGTGAAATACGGTACGGACAAACAAAAAGAAAAATATGTGAAACGTCTTGTTTCCGGAGAATTGGGTGGCACCATGCTCCTTACTGAAGCCGACGCGGGAACCGATGTCGGTGCTTTGACCACCTCGGCCGTAAAAAATGATGACGGGTCCTATACCTTAACCGGAAACAAAATATTTATTACCAATGGCGAACATGATTTATGTGAAAATATTATTCATCCGGTACTTGCCCGCATCGAAGGGGACCCGGCAGGAACAAAAGGCATTTCCATTTTTATCGTCCCAAAATTCTTTATTAATGATGACGGCTCTTTTGGCGACCGCAATGATATCGTTTGTACCGGAACCGAAGAGAAAATGGGAATTCATGCCAGTGCGACCTGCAGCATGGCGATTGGCAGCAAGGGAAAATGTATCGGTTACCTGCTCGGTGAAGAACGGGCAGGGATGAAAATTATGTTTAACATGATGAATGGCGCCAGGATGGCAACAGGCCTTCAGGCGTTTGCGTGTGCTTCTTCTGCCTATATGCTGGCGGTGAACTATGCCCGGGAAAGGGTTCAGGGGAGGGACCTGGCTGATTTTGCGAACCATGAGGCCCCATCGGTTACGATTATCCATCATCCGGATGTGCGACGAAATCTTTTGTGGATGAAATCTTATGTGGACGGTATGCGAAGCTTTTTTTATTATACAGCCTCGTGCCGGACAAAGGCATTGCTTTCTGAATCTGAAGAAGACCGGGAAAAAAATAATGATATGTTTGAACTTCTGACACCGTTAATCAAGGATTATTTGTCCGTACACGGCCATGAAGTCTGTATTCAGGCAATGCAGGTTTACGGCGGCGCGGGTTATTGCAAAGATTTTTCGGTTGAACAATATGCGCGTGATTGTAAAATTGCATCCGTTTTTGAGGGGACCAGCGGTATTCAGGCAATGGATTTGCTGGGCCGAAAACTAGGAATGAAAAAAGGACAGGTATTTATAAGTTTTTTAACTGAAATTCATAAAACCATTGCCAGTGCAAAGAAAATCGACGGATTGAGCGAACTGGCGGAAAAGCTTGAAACAGCAGTCAACCGGCTGGGGGAAATTGCCATGCATTTAGGGAAAAATGCCATGTCCCTGCAGTTTAAAACCGCGTTCGCCCATTCCCTGCCATTTTTGGAAACAGTGGGGGATGTGATTATGGGGTGGATGCTTCTGTGGCGGGCTTCAACCGCATCGCAGCAGCTTCTATACGGTGCCAAAAAGAAAGATGTTGCATTTTACCAGGGGCAAATCAAAACAGCTGAATTTTTTATTTGCACATTGATTCCGGTGACGCTGGGAAAACTGGATGCCATCCAGGGATTTTCTTCTGCAGCCATAGAAATCGAAGACGCAGCATTCGGTGGACTTTAAGGTATATCCTGTCGTTGAGCGTAACTTTTTATTTTCGGATGCTGAGTGTTCTGGTTCGTAAATTTGCTGAAACATTTAATCTAATATTTATCGGGCGGGGATAAACCCCGCCCCTACAATAAAGCTTATTAAAAGGAAATTAATCATGGCTTATGAAAATTTAACGTATGAAAAAAAAGACAGAATCGCGTTGGTGACGATCAACCGGCCCCCGGCAAATAGCTGGAGCATGGCGGCTATGGAGGATTTTGAACAAATTCTTGATGAGATTGAAAATGATCAGGACATCCGGGTGGTCATACTGACCGGGACCGGAGAAAAATGTTTCTCCGCCGGAATGGATGTTGCCGACGCCGGTAAATCCCCAGGGATTGGAGATAGAGGCAGGAAACTGTGGCGCCGGGTTGACCGGTTTGAAAAACCGACAATTGCAGCCATTAATGGCCATGCTCTGGGCGGCGGACTTGAATTGGCCTTGTCCTGTCATTTCAGGATTATGGCGGACTCACCCAAATCAAAAATCGGACTCACGGAATTGAATCTGGGCATTATTCCCGGATGGGGTGGTACGCAACGGCTCTATCGTATTGTCGGAAAAGCAAAAGCCCTGGATATGATACTTTTCAGTAAGCGTCTTAATGCCAGAGAAGCGCTTGAAATCGGGTTGGTGAATCAAATTTCCGCGCCTGAAACCCTGATGGCAGATACGTTTGAATTTGCCGAACTTATAGCAAAACGTCCTCCTCTTGCGGTCAGCGGTGTATTAAAAGCCATCTCAGCCGGTATCTATGAAGGTCTGGACCAGGGCCTTGTAATGGAGTCGGAGGGGAGTAAAATAGTCGCAGGATCAGAAGATGCCATTGAAGGGTTTACCGCTTTTTTTGAAAAGAGGGAACCGGTATTTAAAGGAAAATAAAAAATAGCTTTGTAAAAAGCTTTTCATGGTTTTTTCCAAAACAGTTTTTTGCTAAACGTCTATGCGGGATCGCCGATGATTAAAAAATCTGTCTTCGGTCGATTCCGCACCTTCTGTCTAAAGTCTTTCTTCGCTGAGGGCCGTAATATGTCGGATCATTGACTATTATAGTCTCTGAACGAAAACCCCTGAATTTTAGTTGTCATTACGAGGAGTGAGGAACGAGCAACGAAGTAATCCCCTGTCTATGATGAGATTGCTTCGGTCGTACCTCCCTCGCAATGACAGAATATTCATAAT
>JAGGYV010000122.1 GCA_021162325.1 Desulfobacteraceae bacterium
ATACAGGATATATTGATATTTTAATAAATTACACATTACCGAATAAAAAAATCAGTATTATTCGTAATTTTTTCATTTCAACTCTTTGATGAAGGGAACTTATTTTGACAAAAAAAGCGTTAATTACCGGTGTTACCGGCCAGGATGGGGCATATCTGGCGGAGCTGCTGTTGCAAAAAGGGTATTCAGAAGTACATGGTATCAAGCGCCGGTCTTCTCTTTTTAACACCCAGCGGGTGGACCATCTTTATCAGGACCCTCACGAAAAAGATCTTCATTTTGTTCTTCATTACGGTGATTTGACAGATGCGACAAATCTGGTTCGAATTGTTCAGGAAGTCCAGCCGGATGAGATTTACAACCTGGCCGCCCAAAGTCATGTTCAGGTTTCATTTGAATCCCCGGAATATACGGCAAATGCCGATGCCATAGGGACGTTAAGGCTGCTTGAAGCCATCAGAATTCTTGGACTGGATGAGAAGGTTCGTTTTTACCAGGCGTCAACATCAGAATTATACGGAAAAGTGCAGGAAGTCCCGCAAACAGAAAAAACCCCGTTTTACCCGCGTTCTCCATATGCCTGCGCAAAACTCTATTCTTATTGGATTACGGTCAATTATCGTGAAGCTTACGGCATCTATGCGTGCAATGGCATTTTGTTCAATCACGAGTCTCCCATTCGCGGTGAAACCTTTGTTACCCGTAAAATCACCCGGGCGGTCGCACGAATTGCTCTGGGGCTTGAGCGCCAACTCTTTCTTGGCAATCTTAATGCCCTGAGAGACTGGGGGCATGCAAAGGATTTTGTCAGGGCACAGTGGCTTGTTCTTCAGCAGGAACAGCCGGATGATTATGTCATTGCCACGGGTATTCAGCATTCGGTGCGTGAATTTTGTAATAAGGCCTTTGCCTGTATCGGTGTCAAAATTAACTGGCAAGGGGAGGGCATTGACGAACAAGGTCTTATTGATGATGTCTCGGTCCCTGATTCCCTGGCGAATCTGCCGGTAAAAAACTCCCTGCATAAGCTGGAAAAAGGCCAGGTCGTGGTGTCTGTTGACCCCCGTTATTTCAGGCCCACAGAAGTTGAATCGCTTCTCGGAGATCCTTCCAAAGCCAAAAAAAATCTTGGCTGGGAGCCGGTTATTTCGTTTGAGGACATGGTATCTGAAATGGTGGCTCAAGACCTGACAGAATCTGTCCGGGAAGCGATTTGCGATAGAAACGGGTTTCCCATCCCAGCCAGTTGTGAGGCACTAATGTAGGAAGACAGGTTGAAGGCTGAAGGGGACCAGATTGGTATTGAACAGCCGAGCCTCCCGGAAAAATGAACTATTTAAAAATAACTACGCAAGAGGCATAAATGGAAAAAACATCTAAGATATATATTGCCGGACATGATGGATTGGTCGGTTCCGCACTCATCAAAAAATTCAGCCAAAACGGTTATACCAATCTCATTGCCCGGCATCATTCAGAACTTGATCTTAAGCGCCAGCAGGAGGTGGAAACATTTTTTGAAAAGGAGAAACCGGAGTACGTTGTTCTGGCTGCGGCAAAAGTCGGGGGAATTTTGGCCAATAATACATTCCCCGCTGAATTTATTTACGACAATCTGTCGATTCAATCCAATATTATCCATGCGGCCTGGAAAGCAAATGTGAAACACTTAATATTTCTGGGGTCTTCGTGTATTTATCCAAGACAATGTCCGCAGCCCATGAAAGAAGACCATTTATTGACCGGTCCGCTCGAATCAACCAATGAACCCTATGCCATTGCCAAAATCGCCGGCATTAAAATGTGCCAGTCATACAATCGTCAGTATGGCACCTCTTATTTTGCTTTAATGCCGACAAATCTTTATGGCCCAAATGATAATTTTAACCTTGAAACCAGTCATGTGCTGCCGGCCCTGATTCGAAAATTTCATGAAGCAAAAGCGGCTTCCTCAAAATCCGTCACTGTTTGGGGAACCGGTTCCCCGCGCCGTGAATTTTTACATGTGGATGATCTGGCGGATGCCTGTCTGCATGTCATTAATCTGGACGAACAGATATTTCGTTCACTGATTTTTGATAAAGTGGCACCCCTGATCAACATTGGTTGTGGAAAAGATAATTCCATCAAGGAAATGGCTTTGATGATTAAAGAAATTGTCGGGTTTGACGGGCAAATCGTTTTTGATGAAACCAAGCCGGATGGGACGCCCCAGAAACTCCTGGACGTCTCTCTTTTAAACAAGTTAGGCTGGAAACAGACGATTCCTTTGAAAAAAGGGATTGCCGATACCTATCAGTGGTGTATTGAAAACAATATTTTTACTGATTAATTATTTTTTCTCAATCAGTTGTGGCCATTACGCTTTCTTTTCTGATCAAGCACATTGAAATGCTGAAAAAAGAACAAAGGGTCGGGCAATATTAAATATTCGGGTCCAGAGGACCATGTTTATTCAGTTAAAAAAAAGCCGGTCCTGCTTGTCAGCGGAACCGGCTTTGAAAATATATTGCTGTTCGTTCGGTTACATTTTATTCTTTTTCGCTGTTTGCGGTATCAATGATTTTTTGTGCCAGTTGGACCGGCACCTCATCATACTGAACAAACTTCATGGTAAAATTTCCCCGGCCGCCGGTCATGGAGCGGATATCCGGCGCATAGGTCAACACCTCAGCCATGGGAACAAGCGCTTTTACAATCTGGTTTTTTCCTTTGCTGTCCATCCCGAGAACTCTGCCGCGCCGGCTGTTCAAATCGCCCATAATATCCCCCATGAAATCTTCCGGTGTAACCACTTCGAGTTCCATGATGGGTTCGAGCAATTTCATGCCGGCTTCTTCCGCCGCTTTTCTAAATGCCAGGGATCCGGCAATTTTAAATGCCATTTCTGAGGAATCGACTGCATGAAATGAACCGAAATCAAGGGTTGCCTTATAATCGACACACGGGAATCCTCCTAAAACACCACGCTGAGTGGCTTCTATGATCCCTTTTTCAACGGCCGGAATATATGTTTTAGGGATCGCGCCGCCGACAATCTTATCAATAAACTCAAATCCTTTACCGCGCGGTTGTGGTTCAAATTCAACCCAGCAGTCGCCGAACTGACCATGACCGCCAGTTTGTTTTTTGTGCCGACCCTGAACCCGGACTTTCTTTTTAAATGTGCCTTTGTAAGGGACTTTGGGTATATTCAGAGAGACCTCAACACCATATTTACGTTTCATTTTTTCAATGGTGGTTTCAATATGGACCTGGCCCATGCCGGTGATCAGGGTTTCATGCGTTTCTTCGCTTCTTACAAGTTTTAATGCAAGATCCTCTTCCATGAGTTTGGCAAGAGAGGAAAATAATTTTTCTTCATCAGCCTGGGTTTTGGCGACTATCGCATAGGTGATAATACCGTCGATCGGCGCAACGGCTTTGGCCTGTAATTTCTTTCCGGGATCGCACAATGTATCGCCGGTCGTGGTGTCCTTTAATTTAGCCACCGCGATAATATCGCCAGGGCCGGCACCCGTCAGCGTTTTTTGTTCTTTTCCGATAATTTTAAGCAGCTGGCTGAATCGTTCCTTGGCGTCTTTGTTGGGGTTGTAAAAATTGCCGTCACTGCCAAGTTTACCGGTCAGTACTTTAATTAATGTCAGACGGCCGGCAAATGGGTCTGCAATCGTTTTAAAAACAACGCCAAGGAAAGGATCGTCCGGATTGGGAGTAATTTCGACTTCATTGTCCGTTCCGTCTTCAAGAGCAATTTTTGTCCCGGCGTTTAAAGGAGACGGCATGGCATCGACAATAAAATTGCAAAGCAGGTCAATGCCGATATTATTAATTGCAGAACCGCATAAAACAGGAACAAACGTGCGGCTTGAGGTCCCTTTAAGTAATGCATTTTTTAGATCTTCAGCAGACAGTTCTTCGCCTTCAAGATATTTTTCAACCAATTCATCGTCTGCTTCAGCAATATTTTCTACCAGAGACTCATGTTCGGAATCAACAAGTTCCTGCATGTCTGAAGGAATATCACAGGGTGTTGCTTTGCCGTTTTCATAGGCGTAGGCTTTTTTTGAAAGAAGATCAACGATGCCTTTAAAATCATCTTCCTTGCCAATGGGAAGCTGAAGAATAATCGGTTTGGGATCAAAGATTTCAACGGCATCATCAAAAGCCCGCTGAAAATCAGCTCTTTCTCTATCAATTTTATTTATAAAAATTGCGACAGGAAGATTGGATTGTTCGGCAAATTCCCATGCCTGCTCAGACTGGAATTTAACCCCATCAATGGCATCTATTACCAGCACGACACTGTCGGCTGCCTGCATGCAAAGCTTTGTATCGGAAATAAAATTCTGATCTCCCGGCGTGTCAATCAAGCTGACGGCCGTTTTTTGCCATTCGAGTTGATGGAAAGCTGTGCTGATTGTGGATTTACGCTTCAGCTCTTCCGGCTCGAAATCCAACACGGAATTTCCGGCATCAACACTGCCGAGTCGGGTCGTTACTCCGGCATTAAACAGCATTGCTTCACCCAGAGACGTTTTTCCGGCCCCACTTTGTCCAACAAAAGCGACATTCCTTGATTTATCGGTCATTTCAGTATTTTTTCTCCTCTCTACAAGATTTGTTGATCTTCTTCAAAAATACAATTTATTTTATGTATATATTAACTTCCGAAAAATCAACCCCAAAGCGATATTTAATTCGTTAGATATATTATAAATTCTGTATTCCCCTTAGGACCGAGAATAGGAGAGGGGATAACCGGCCCGATGTTAAATCCGGTATCACTAAAAAAAGCGGACAATTCTTCAATGACGGATTGATGTAATTGCTTGTCTTTTACAACACCGCCCTTGCCCACTAATTTTTTTCCGACTTCGAATTGAGGCTTGATTAATGCCAGCACTTTACCGTCATTTTTTAAAAATTTTTTAACCGCCGGAATCACAATTTTCAGTGAAATAAATGAAACATCAATACTGATTAAATCAAACGGTTCCGGCAGTATTTCCTCTGTGGCATACCGGACATTCGTACGTTCAATAACGACCACACGCGGATCCTGCCTTAATTTCCAGTCCAGTTGACCATATCCGACATCAATAGCATAAACACGGCTGGCCCCGTGCTGAAGCAAGCAGTCTGTAAACCCGCCGGTTGATGCGCCCACATCAAGGCACAGCATGCCGGTTACGTCCAGATTAAGCGATTGAATCGCTTTTTCAATCTTAAACCCGCCACGGCTCACAAAAGGAATATCCTGGCCTTTGTTTATAATTTTTGAATCAACAGCAACCATGGATCCGGGTTTATCCACCGGTTGGTTATTAACCAGGATATTTCCGGTCATGATCAACGCACTGGCCCGATGGCGGCTGTTTGCAAGCCCCTTCTCAAAAACAAGAACATCCAGTCGTTTTTTTTTATTAGCAGGCATCTATGAATCTTTATTCAACCTATTTATTGACAAACTCGTAAAAAATCAGATTTCGATGGCAAAGAAAAAAATTCCACCAAATCTTAAAATTGGCAAGGCGCGCAAATCCTGAGTGATGATTCGTACTTAGCGTACCATGAAGAAACGAAGGATGCAGCGCAACACAGAATTTGGACTTTTTACGAAGCCGTCATCATTGATTCTGCCGCAGTGACGATAGCCTGTGCATCAATTCCGTATTTTTTAAGTAACAGTTTTCTCGGGCCGTGTTCGACAAACGTGTCATGGACACCTAATCGTTTTATCTGGAGATTATGAATCCCTTCATCATGAAGTAATTCCAAAACTGCGCTGCCGAAACCGCCCTGGCGGATGTTTTCTTCAATGGTAATGATATGCGGGATTTTTTTTGCTAAATCACAGATTAATTCAGCATCCAACGGTTTTACAAATCGGCAGTTAACGACAGTTGCATCAATATTTTTTTTCTGAAGAAGGTGATACGCTTCCAGCGCATCCGTGACAGTTGTTCCGATGGCTAAAATCAACAAATCGTTTCCCTGGGTTAATATTTCTCCTTTGCCGATTGGTATTGGTTTAATGTGTTGATCAATCGATACATTTGTCCCGGTACCCCGGGGATATCTGAATGCCACCGGCCCGGAATGATTGATCGCAGTCAGCAGCATTCGGCGCAGTTCATTTTCATCTTTTGGTGCCATAACAACCATATTGGGCAGTGTTCTTAGAAAGGATAAATCAAATAATCCATGGTGTGTCGGGCCATCTTCACCGACAATGCCGCCCCGGTCAATCGCAAAGGTAACCGGCAAAGATTCCAGGCAAACATCATGCAGGATCTGATCATATGCGCGCTGGAGAAACGTGGAGTAAATGGCAATAACCGGTTTCATCCCTTGGGTTGCCATGCCTGCCGCAAAAGTAACCCCATGCTGTTCAGCGATGCCCACATCAAAAAACCGGTCCGGAAATTGTTTCGAAAATTTAACAAGACCCGTGCCTTCGGGCATTGCCGCAGTCACCGCGACAATTTTTGTGTCGGTTTCAGCCAGTTCAACCATGGCATTGCCAAAGATTTCCGTGTAAGAGGGCGCGATGCTGCAGGAAATTTTATTTCCGGTTTTTACCTGGAAACATCCGACACCATGGAAATAAACCGGATTTTTTTCAGCCGGTGGGTAGCCCCGGCCTTTTTGAGTTGTTACATGGAGTAACACCGGGTCATCAATATTTTTAATGTTGGTTAAAATATCGATCAGATGATTTAAACGATGCCCCTTGATGGGGCCAAAATAATCAAAATTAAACGCCTCAAACAGCATCCCCGGCGTTACAAATGCTTTAAAAGACTCTTCCGCCCGTTTGGCATAATGGTATGCATCCTGGCCGATTTTTGGAAGGGAGCGAAGAAATACGCCCATTTCCTTTTTCAGATCCTGCAAATACTTTGTGGAAAACGTACGGCTGAGAAGAGAGGATAGGGCACCGACATTTGGACCAATGGACAGATCATTATCATTTAAAATGACAATCATATCCTTATGGATATCACCCGCTTGATTAAGACCTTCGAATGCCAGACCGGCAGTCAATGAACCATCACCGATAACGGCAATTACTTTTGAATTTTCCTGGTTCAGTCGTTTGGCGCTTGCAATGCCTAACGCTGCTGAAATGGAAGTGCCGCTGTGGCCAGTTGTAAATGCGTCACACGGACTTTCAGTAATTTTAGGAAATCCGGAAATGCCGCCATGCTGACGCAATGTATGAAAACGGTCTTTGCGACCAGTTAACAGTTTATGGGTGTAAGCCTGATGCCCCACATCCCAGATAATTTTATCATTCGGCACATCAAATACATAATGCAGCGCAATGGTCAGTTCAACCACCCCCAGGTTGGACGCCAGATGACCACCGGTTTTTGAAACCACATCAACGATTAGCTGACGGATTTCATGGGCAAGCTTCGGCAGGTCATCGCGCGGTATTTTTTTTAAATCTTTAGGGGAGTTAATTTGGTCCAGCATACTCAATTCAGGCATTCTCCTTCATTAAACAAAACTGATACTCTCATAAAAAATATTGGGATGGCTAAGTTAAAAGTTCCATATACAAGGCGTAGTGGTTTTTCAGGCAAGAAATCATACATGTAGTATCTTGAGTGGCTGAAAAACTGCTACAACGCCGTAGATGGGACTTTTTACGACGCCATCAAAACTAACGTTCCCGCTGAATGATATATTCTGCAAGAGCAGAAAGCGGAACTGCTTTGTTACCAAAAATATCTAATGCATGCAAGGCATTGTTACTCAATTCAGTGGCGAATTGTCTGGATTTTTCCATACCGAGCAGGCCAGGATAAGTTGATTTATTTCTGGATACATCAGTGCCGGTGGCTTTCCCCATTTTATCGGCATCCCCTTCAACATTTAATATATCATCAATTACCTGAAATGCCAGGCCGATATTGCCGGCATAAATTTTAAGCTGTTTAACGGCTTGAGTCGTGCCGCCGGCCAGCAAGGCCCCTGAAATAACAGATGCTTCAATCAGCGCGCCGGTTTTTAAATGATGAATTTTTTTTAGCTCATCCAGTGAAGCAGGAATGGTTTCTGCTTCAATATCCCGCATCTGGCCTTCGATCATGCCATTATGACCTGCTGCACGGGCAATTGCCTTGATGACCTGAAGCTGCGTTACAGCATTTTTTAAAGACGGCGGGTTGGATAAAATTTCAAATGCAAGGGTCAGCAGGGCATCGCCGGACAGAATGGCAGTGGCCTCATCATATTGAATGTGGCAGGTCGGCTTCCCTCTGCGCAATTTGTCATCGTCCATTGGCGGCAGATCGTCATGTATCAGCGAGTATGTGTGAATCATTTCAATGGCGCAGGCTGTGCTAATAACATCATCATTTATTTCTCCGACGGTTTCGGCAGCAGCCATACACAAAACCGGACGAAGCCTTTTTCCGGAAGCCATTAAAGAATACTGCATGGCAGAGGAAAGTCGGGTGTCGGAAAAATATGTTTTAATAACTTTGCGAAGAGCCAGTGCGGTAATATCGCGTTTGTTGTTCAGATAATGCGACAAGTCGAAATTGCTGTTTAAAAATGAATCCTGCAATTACCTGTCCTCATGGGTATCATTTTCTGAAAATGGCTTTTCGTAAATATGATCGTTTGAATCTTGCGTGAGAAGCGATACTTTTTTTTCAGTTTCATCAAGTTTTCCGAAACAGAATTTAGAAAGCTTCACGCCTTCTTCAAATTTTTTTATAGCAGCTTCAAGTGCTAAATCGCCGGTCTCAAGATCTTCAACTATTTTCTCAAGTTGCGTCATTGAATCTTCAAATGTTTTCTTTTTTGCCATTGAATTTGTCCTTTTTAGGATCACCTGTTCCCGGTTTAAAATCTCCTGTCTCCGGTTCAACGCGACATCTTATGGTTCCTTTTGACAGCAGGATTTCAAGCAACTGACCTTCTGAGACGGAATCCGCATCTGAGATAATTGTTTGATCCGGAACTGTCCGGGTGATGCTGTAACCCCGCTTAATAACTGCAAGCGGGTTTAGGGCATGTAGTCTGCCGGTTAATTCATTTAATGTTAATCTTTTGGTTTTTATCAGAGATGCGGTTAAAAACAAGAGGGTTTCATTTTGTTTGATGATTGAAAGACATAAAAAATGAATGCGATTCTGCGGAGAATTTTTTTTCAATCGGTTTGACCACCAAAATAGTCGTTCATGCTTATGACGGATTGATTGTTTGAATGAGCGGGTCAGTCGCATATAAACATCATCTAATCGAAGCGTTAAATGCTCTATTTTTCTTTTGGGATGAACAAGTCGTTTTGTCAAATTATGTAATGTATTTGACTGGATCTGAAGATATCGTCCAAACCGTGAAGAAAGTTGATTAAAAAGTATTACCTGATGCTGTAAAAGGTCATTTCTGACCGGTACCGCAAGTTCAGCAGCCGCCGATGGTGTGGGGGCACGTAGATCTGAAACAAAATCTGCAATGGTAAAATCTGTTTCATGGCCGATGGCTGAAATAATGGGTACCTGTGAGGCAAAAATGGCACGAGCGACTTTTTCTGAATTAAAAGCGCTCAAATCTTCCAGGGAGCCGCCGCCGCGGGCAATAATTGCCACATCCGCGTCATCTAATGTGTTAAGAAGATCAAAGGCAGATACAATTTCATCCACTGCATCATTTCCCTGAACTTTTACCGGAAGAATACTGATTTCTATATTTGAATACCTGCGATGCAGCACCCGGATCATATCATAAACAACAGAACCGGTGGGAGATGTAATCAGATAAATTTTAGAGGGAAGATACGGAAGGGGTTTTTTATAAATTTTATCAAAAAGACCTTCATCGGTTAGTCGGGATTTAAGTTGTTCAAAACCAGCCTGTAATGCACCGATACCTGCCGGTTCAATATATTCAAGAATAATCTGATAGTTTCCGCGCGGCTGATACACACTGATTCGGCCAAATCCGGTAATTTTCATGCCGTTTTCAGGTAAAAAATTCAGATTGCGGTTTTGTCCGCGAAACATAATGGCGTTTATCTGTGCCTGGCTGTCTTTAAGTGTAAAATAATAATGACCGGATACAGGTGATTTGAAATTGGATATTTCTCCAGAAATCCAGATAAATGGAAATTTTCCTTCAAGTATTGATTTAATTTTTTCGGTAAGCTGTGAAACCGAAAAAATGATTCTTTCAACCGACGTACTCAGCAAATTGCTTATCCATTATAAAATTAATAAAAAGATGACTTTAAATGAATTTGGACTTACTTGGTCTCTTTATATATAAACACATCAGATTCAATAATTGAAGTCTTAACTTGAAAAACATCATGTTATTTTAGCTGATAGCCCAAATTCACCCATAAACAAAATAATCATATTAAGGGGGCATCTCTCGCTGTTCATTTTCAGTGCCAAAATTTTGGCACTGAAATAACGTCTGATAAGAAATATTATGTAAACTTTTTACTAAAACCACATAGATCACGGCAATAGCGTTAATGCTTCCAACATTATGGTCTCCCCTCTGTTAAAATTAATCAGGATCGATCCAGATATTTTCGAATGGCAGGCATTACATAAATATTATCCAGCGGTAAACTTCTCAGGCAGTCAGCAAGGGTTTGAACTTTTTCACGAACAGTTAAATGCTTGTCCATGATAAAGATTTTCTGGTCTTTAACAATGCATAATCCGCTTTTGGCATTTATCCCGGTCACCCTCATGTTCTGTTCCGCAACCGAGATGTCGAGCTTAACGGCCAGCTCCTTAAGATGCTGGTATAGATGTGTGGGCTTCATATTTTATTTATATTATTTTTAAATTATATGTCAGGTTTTGTATAAAACCTTCTGTTTTAAAGGGATAATTTATATATAATTGATAAAATGTTGGGTTTCAACAATTTCAATTGTTTCTACAAAATCCCGTTATTGGTTGCATATCGCATTTTGTGTGTTATTTTTACTGCTATAATGTTTAAAATTAATTTGTTATCTTTTTGATTCGTATTATATTAAATTTACAGGAGGTTATTAATGGTTGAAACACTTTCTTCCCGTCGTGCAGACACCAATGTCCAGGTTCAGGTCAACAGTTTTATCCAGAGCGTATATAACTGGATGGCCATTGGTCTTGCATTAACCGGCGGCGTTGCATTTTATGTGGCTAACAGTCCTTCTCTTATGAACCTGATATTCGGTAACCAGGTATTGTTTTTTGGATTAATTATCGGAGAGCTCGGCCTGGTATTTTACCTTAGCGCCCGTGTTCAAAAGATTCAGGCATCCACTGCCACTGCTTTATTTATGCTATATGCCGCGCTCAACGGGGCAACCTTGTCG
>JAGGYV010000207.1 GCA_021162325.1 Desulfobacteraceae bacterium
ATGAAGGACCCAATAATTAATAATTAAGATGCGACCCCTTTTACTTTTTCCTCCTTGATGCCCGTTCCCTGATCTGTTATTTTATCTATCACGATCAAAAATAAAACTGTCACCCACCCTTATTGAAAGGAAAAAAAATGACAGCTAAATCCTTTTTTTTGCTTAAATTTTCTTTGCTGACATTCACCGCGCTCTTCTTTCTGCTACCCTCAAACGGTTTTGCCAGACCAGTTGCCGCGATCATTTATCCGAATGACGCTAAAATCACCGAATATTATACGGTCGATATTCAAGCGGACGGTGATCGCCAGTCAGCAAGATTCTTCCTGCCCATTCATGCAAAAAAAGAGACCCTGTCAGTAAATACCAGCCCCGGATCCGGTTTACGGATCACCTCGGTCACTATTGAAAAAAAAATGCTGCCGGTGGCCGACCAGGTTGAAACGCTTAAAAATCAGCTCAAGGAACTCAACCGGAAAAAATCGGAATTTGAAACCCGAATCAAAGCGGACACCGCCTATATTACTTTCTGGCAGACCCAGGCAAAAAATCAGCCGGAAAAAATTGAAAACATTGAATCCGTGCAAAAATTAGGGACTGCCATCAAGGCAGGCATCACCACCGCCTATGATGAGATATACCAGCACAACCGGTCTCTTGAAGAGGTGTTCGAAAAAATCACGGACATCCAGAAACAAATCAATGACCTGACCGGGGCCGCCAACAAACGGTGGCAGGTAGACGTGTATCTCACCGGCACCTCTCAGACAAAAATTGACCTTACCTGCTCTTATCATATACGGAACTGCGGCTGGCGGCCAATGTATACGATCAATGCGCTCCCTGCCGAATCTAAGGCTGAACTCAACTGGTATGCCCAAATCACGCAGAACACAGGCATCGACTGGGAAAGCATTGACCTGAAAATCGCCACCGCCCAGACTGTCACCCGCCCGGAACCGCCGGTTTTGAGGGACTGGATTATCCAACCCAGAAAACCCAGTGAATATTCCGAGGCGCGGCGTAGAAGTGTCATGGCAAAAGACGCCCTGATGTCGATGGCCCCGCAAGCCAGTGCCGACATGGAAGCAATCGCACCGCCGCCGGAACCGGAGCAGAAAGCAGGTTTTACTTTTGACACCTATGACCTGGGCAAACGCACCATTCAAGCAGGAGAATCCCGGCGATTCACGATCCGGGAGATGATTTTAAATTCTGACTTTAAATACCTGATCCGCCCCCACCAGACCCCCCAGGCATTTTTGTTTGCCCAAATAGATGGCCGCTTAGAAGGCGGCGGTGAAGCGGATTTTATAAAACTCCCCAGAGGCAACGCCACTTTCCTGGTGGATTCCGCGTTTATTGCCAACCGGTCGTTTGCCATGCATGACAGGGAACAAAAACTATTCTTCGGATCTGACCCGCAGGTGGATGTGAAACTCACCACCCTGGAAAAAAAATCCAGTAAAACAGGCTTTTTGATCGGCAATAAACAGTACATATGGGGATGGAAAGTATCGGTCAACAATTTAAAGGCGCATAAAATTGCCGTTCTCATGGAAGATGCCTATCCTCAGATTCGGGATAAACGGATTAAACTCAGAGAAATATTTAACAATACGTCGCCCAAAAAAGAAGATAACCTGCTGAAATGGGAATTCCCCGCTCTGCCGCAAAGAAAGACTGTCATCGAATACGGATTTAGCGTCACCTATCCGGATGAAATGGCACTTTCCTTTGGAGGAAGATAAATATGGATCAAATGTTAAGCACTATCAGCGGATTTGTATGGGGACCGGTCACAATCATGCTATTGGTCGGCACCGGCGTGCTGGTGGCGCTGATTACCAAAGCGGTTCAAATTCGAAAATTTTCCTATGCCTGGAAGCTGATTTCCGGGAAATTCGATAACCCGGATGATGACGGCGAGATTACCCATTTTCAGGCACTCAGTGCGGCCCTTTCCGCCACTATTGGAACGGGCAACATCGCCGGTGTGGGAACAGCCATTGCTCTGGGCGGTCCCGGAGCGATCTTCTGGATGTGGGTAACCGCTGTTTTCGGCATGGGCTTGAAATATGCGGAATGTCTGCTGGCATTAAAATTCCGGACCATTCACAAAGACGGCACCGTGGGTGCCGGCCCCATGTATTATCTTGAAAAAGGACTGGGCTGGAAATGGATGGGCATTCTGTTTGCCATCTTTGCCACCTTCGCGTCTTTTGGTATCGGTAATATGGTGCAGGCCAATTCCGTGGCCGAACCGATTTTAAAAACATTCGGTATTCCCAAACTGGCCACCGGACTGATCATTGGCGGGCTTGTATTTGCCGTTATTGTCGGCGGGATTAAGCGTATCGGCCAGGTTGCCAGCCGGCTGGTGCCATTTATGGCGGTCTTCTATGTGGGCGGCGCGCTGTGGGTCATCATCTTAAATGTTGATATGATCCCGGCGGCATTTGCCATGATATTCTCAGACGCATTTACGGGAAGTGCTGCCACCGGAGGCTTTGCCGGCGCCGCCCTGGCACAGGCCATTCGGTTTGGTGTGGCCAGAGGGGTATTTTCCAATGAAGCCGGGCTTGGCAGCGCGCCCATCGCCCACGGCGCGGCCCAGACCAAGGAACCGGTCAGGGAAGGCCTGGTCGCCATGCTCGGACCGTTTATAGATACCATCGTCATCTGCACCATGACCGCCATGGTCATTCTAACCACCAATGCCTTTACACTCACCGGCGCTGACGGCAATGCCCTGACCGGCGCGGTTCTGACTGCCAAAGCCTTTAATATGGGACTTCCCGGGCCGGGAGATTATATTGTCTCCATCGGCATTATCTTTTTCGCCTTTTCAACCGCCATCAGCTGGTCCTACTACGGCGACCGGTGTGTGGATTACCTGTTTGGTGAAAAAATGGTCATGCCCTATCGTGTCATTTACTGCATGCTCCTGCCGGTGGGCGCAGCGGTTGAATTGACCACCGTATGGACCCTATCCGATATTTTTAATGCCCTGATGGCATGGCCCAACCTTGTCGGCCTGATTTTTCTAAGCCCGGTGGTGGTTAAAACAACCAAGGAATACTTTTCCGATCCCAAACGGGTGTATCCGGATTAGTTTTTTATCTCTGATTTTTGTATTTTTTGGGCAAACTTTTTTAAAAACTCAAAAAGTATGAAGTGCCTAAAGTGATCTAAAGTGACTAAAGTTATGGACTGCGCTAAACGCGCGATCATTTTTAACATAAAAATTGAAAATGCCGAAGGCATTAACCATAACTTTAGCTCACTTCAAACTTTAGTTCACTTTTAACTTTTCAGATGTATCCGGATTAGGACTTGCGGGAAACGACTTCTTCTTTTAACAAACAACAGGCGATTTTATAATCCGGCGTGCCGTCATCCCCATAACTCAGATTTCCGGGCTGAACCAGCTTGTTCATCACACACCCTTCGGGGATATTAAGGGCAAACAGATCCTGTTCATTAATCTTTTCTTTTGGAACCAATATATTATCAATAATTTCAAAGCTGTGCAAAGGATAATCTTCACACAGCGGACACCGATAGACCCGGCCGTTGGGAAAAATAAAATAATTATCCGCCACCTGTCCGGCGCATTCAAAAATCTCGTTATCATTTAAGAACACTTTCGGATAGATTACTGTAATGCCAAGGTCTGCCACCTGTTCCGCCACCGACGGAATCAGCGTCATCCAGGTATTGCAGTCCACCTGGAGTTTTTCACTTTCAAGCGTCGACGACGTATCCCGCGACTTTCCCCGAATACCAATTACCTGAATAAAAAACCGATTAACTCCCAGATGCCTTAACAAGGGCGGCATCATGTGGAGTTCATGAATATTTTCATTGCTCACCGTAAAAATCAGGCTAGTTTTAAACCCGCGGTTTACTGCTTGCCGAATGCCGGAAACACATTGGTCATAGCACCCATTTCCGCGAATTTGATCATTGGTCTTCGCGGTTGCCCCATCTAAGCTAAAACTCAAAAAATCAATATCATCGGGTTTGATTTTATTTAAAATATCATGAAACAGGTACCCGTTGGTATCAATGGTAATTGAGGCGTATCCCATGGCCCGGGCGGCTTTCACACATTTGGCAAGGTCGGGGTGCAGGGTGGGTTCCCCGCCAAGGAGAATCAGGTTGGCATTGCGGGTTTTATTTACAAAAATTTTCAGCCATGCGGTAATAGTATCTACAGAAAGGGTATTCGTACCGTGCTGGACAGGATTGATATAGCAATGACTGCACGTAAGGTTGCATTTAGTCAGGATATGAAAAAAAACATTTACGGAATGTTTTGAAAACGCGACTGTTTCACTCATAAAAAATTGTGCCTGAAAAAAGAATAACCCTAAACTTGATAGTCTCGTAAAAAGTCGAATTCCGACGGCAAAGTATAAAAGTTCAAATTCAAGGCGCGTAAATCCTGAGTGATGATTCGTACTTATCGTACTTTGAAGAAACGAAGGATGCATCGCAACGCAGAATTTGGACTTTTTACGAAGCCGTCAAACTTCAGACGACTCTTGTTTTGCTTCCATTAGCACTTGGGCTGCGACTTTTGCCTTAATCAGTTCATCATTGACCGCACGAAGCCGGATCGACATGTATTCCGAAAAAATCCGGTACAATAGCAGAAGAAAATCAAGTCGTTCGTCTCTTTCTGCAGTACTTACTGTACTCAAACGGCCTTTTGCCGACGTGTCCACGCCCAGACACAGGGTTTTGCCATCCGCATAAACTGATGCTGACCGGGTAAGACTGTCAATAACCCGCATTTCCCCGAATATCTCGCCGGTCTGATCAATTCGGCCGATCTCAATGCCGTTTTTCTTGATAAGCAACCGGCCGGACAGCAGAAAATAAAGCCAGGGGTCATCGTCCCCTTCTTTGATGATCATTTCCCCGTTTTCATATTCCCGTATTTTACTGAGCCGCAGCAGCTTTGCCAGATTCCGGGTCTCAAATTCCTTCAGCCCTGGAATCGTCATAAGCCTTTGAATATTCTGGACATTATCCTTCAGATATTTTGACTCGATCATTTATGCCCCCATACTCAGGAATAATAAACAAATGTCAAAAACACTATTCTAAGCATGTCTTAGACACAGTATCATCAAAACTTACAGGATAACACCCATCAAAGCAAGCTTTACAAAAATTATTTTCAGGTGATTCACCACCGGTTGCGTCAAGCATGCCCGAAAGGCTCAGGTAATGAAGCGAATCCAGGTCAAGAAAATCTCTTAATTCTTCCACAGTTTTCTCAGCGGCAATGAGTTCGCCTCTGGTGGAAAAGTCAATGCCGTAATGGCAGGGAAACCGATGGGGCGGACAGGAAATCCGCATATGAACTTTCTTTACGCCCAGTTTGCGAAGTTCCTTAACCCTTGTTTTGGCTGTGGTTCCCCGGATAATGGAGTCTTCAATGATGATAATATCCTTGCCCCTGAGCAGCTCTTTGACCGGGTTCAATTTCATGCGCACACTAAAATCTCTCATGCTCTGGGTCGGCTGGATAAACGTTCGGCCCACATAATGATTTCGTATCATCCCAAGATCAAAGGGGATGCCTGATTCTTCGGCATAACCGATGGCGGCATAATTTCCGGAATCCGGAAACGGCATAACCAAATCCGCATCCACCGGGGCTTCTTTCGCCAGTTGACGGCCGTGGGCCTTGCGGGTCAGGTAGACATTATTTCCAAAAATGGTAGAGTCCGGCCGCGCAAAATAAATAAGCTCAAAAATACAGCTGGATTTCTGCACCTGCTTGTGAGGATGAATGCTTTTTACTCCATCATCGCTGATAATCACGATCTCGCCGGGGTCCAGTTCCCGGACAAACTCCGCCTGAACCAGGTCCAGTGCGCATGATTCTGATGCCAGCACATAACGATCATTGAGTATGCAGCGCCCCAGACACAAAGGCCGGAATCCGTTGGGATCTTTAATGCCAACCACTTCCCCCCGGCTGGTCAGCAAAACAAATGAATAAGCTCCCTCTAAACGGGTCATGGCATTGACCAGAGCCTCTTCAAATCCGTGTTTCAAATTTTTTACAAACAAATGAAGAAAAATCTCACTGTCCGTGGTCGTCTGAAAAATAGACCCTTCCTCTTCCAGTTCTTTTTTCAGGATATGCGCGTTCACCAGGTTCCCGTTATGGGCCACCCCGTAGGATTTACCGATGTGCGTAATCACAAACGGCTGGGCATTAATAAGATTCGAATCTCCGGTCGTTGAATATCGCACATGTCCGATGGCACTGCATTCGCCTTTTAAAAAATCCAGCCGGGCATCGTCAAACACCTCCGGAACAAGCCCCATCCCCTTGTGATACGTAATACGCTCATCACGAACAATCGCAATTCCGGAACTCTCCTGCCCTCTGTGCTGGAGGGCATATAGTCCGAAATAGGTCAACCGGGCGGCTTCCGGATGATTATGAATCCCGAAAACACCACAGGCTTCTCTGGGTCTGTCACTTGATTCGTGGTCAATACGCATGATGTTCAAATCTCTTTTGAATGCTTACAGTTCATCGAATGAAAGTGTATCGGTGGTTGTCCCCCCGTAAACGGTTACCTTTTTTATAGGAGCCCAACCCGGATAAACCGAAAAAGTTAAAAGTGAACTAAAGTTTGAAGTGAGCTAAAGTTATGGATAATGCCTTCGGCATTTTCAATTTTTATGTTAAAAATGATCGCGCGTTTTGCGCAGTCCACAACTTTAGGCACTTTAGATCACTTTAGTCACTTCACACGTTTTGAGTATTTAAAAAAGTTTGCCAAAAAAATACAAAACTCAGAGATAAAAAACTAAAGATATAATTGAATCGCTTTAACGGAAAGCGCTTTTTCCTTTAATGCGGCAATGCCCGTGCACATCGCCCTTGCTCCGGCAATGGTCGTTGCATAGGGAATATTGTATTTTAATGCCGCCCGGCGGATCAGATACCCGTCCTTCTGAGTCGTTCCTCCGGTTCCGGTATTGATCACAAACTGTATTTCCCGGTTCATAATCGCATCCACCACATGGGGCCGGCCGGCGGAAACTTTGTTAACCCTCAGATTTTCTATGCCATTGGCAAAAAAATAGTCAGATGTTCCCCGGGTGGCAATAATCTTAAAACCAATCTTTTTAAACTGGGCAGCCACATCTAAAGCGGCTTTCTTGTCTTTTTCCTGCACACTGATAAAAACCGCACCTGTGGTCGGCAAATTCTGTCCGGCGCCGAGCTGGGATTTGGCGTATGCCCGACCGAAATCCACGTCCACTCCCATGACTTCACCGGTTGATTTCATTTCAGGCCCCAATAAAATATCCACATTCGGGAACCGGTCAAAAGGAAGAACCGCTTCTTTAACGGAAATGTGTGTGGGTATCACTTCTTTGGTAAACCCAAGTTCAGCAAGGGTTTTACCCACCATAATCTTGGTCGCAATCTTTGCCAGCGGCACACCGGTGGCCTTGCTCACAAACGGCACAGTCCGTGACGCTCTCGGATTAACTTCCAGTACATACAGACGACTGTCTTTAATGGCATACTGAACATTCATCAGCCCGATAACGTTCAGGTCTTTTGCCATGGCCTTGGTGGCCGTCTTTATCTCTTCTAATTCAGATGGCGTCAGGCTGTATGTGGGCAGCACACAGGCGGAATCCCCGGAATGAACCCCGGCCGCCTCAATATGCTCCATGATACCGCCGATAACGGTATCATGCCCGTCACAGACCGCATCCACATCCACTTCAACCGCATCTTCCAAAAATTTATCAATCAGCACCGGGTGTCCCAAAGATGCCTGCAACGCAATATTGGTAAAATTTTCAAAATCTTTTCGATCATACACAATCTTCATGGCCCGGCCGCCCAGTACATAAGACGGCCGCACAATAACCGGAAAACCAATTTCATCAGCCACCGCCACTGCTTCAGGAATCGTCTTCGCAGTCCCATTGGGCGGCTGAACCAGTCCCAGCTTGTTTAACATCACCTGGAACTGCTTCCGGTCTTCAGCCCGGGCAATACTTTCGGGAGATGTTCCGATAATGGGCGCACCGGATTCCAGTAGCCGCAGAGCCAGGTTCAGCGGCGTCTGCCCGCCGAACTGAACAATCACGCCGTCCGGCTTTTCCGTTTCCACAATATGCATTACATCTTCATGGGTCAGGGGTTCAAAATAGAGCTTATCGGATGTATCATAGTCCGTGCTGACCGTCTCGGGATTGCTGTTGACCATAATACTTTCAATGCCGAGTTCCTTTAATGCATATGATGCGTGAACACAGCAGTAATCAAACTCAATTCCCTGACCGATCCGGTTGGGGCCGCCGCCTAAAATCATGACTTTTTTGCAGTCCGACAGCCGGGCTTCATTTTCCGTCTCATAGGTGGAATAATAATAAGGCGTGGCAGCTTCAAACTCAGCTGCGCAGGTATCCACCAGCTTATATACTGGCCGGATATTATTCTCTTTTCTCAACCGGCAGATTTCAGATTCCCCCATGCCGGTCAAATGTCCCAGCTGCATATCGGAAAATCCGTATTCCTTGGCTTTTTTCAATTGATCAGCAGATATTTTTTCGCCAAACTTTACGATCTGCTTTTCCATGTCTACGATCTGCTGAAGCTGGTTCAAAAACCAGGGATCAATGGCCGTTAATTCATAAATGGTATCAATCGACATGCCTGCCAGCATGGCTTCGCGGATGTAAAAAATGCGATTGGAGTTCGGCCGGGAAAGAAATTTTTCAATCTCATCGACTGACGGCGCTTCATCACCGTTGTCTCCGCAATATTTACCGTCCGCCCCCAACCCGAAACGCCCGATTTCCAAAGACCGCAGCCCTTTCTGCATGGCTTCTTTAAATGTCCGGCCAATGGCCATGGTTTCTCCCACCGACCGCATAGAAGTGGTTAGCACATCTTCAGCTTCCGGAAATTTCTCAAACGTCCAGCGCGGAATTTTCACCACACAATAATCCAGGGCCGGTTCAAAAGAGGCCACGGTCTCACCGGTAATGTCATTGGGGAGTTCATCCAACGTATATCCAACCGCCAGTTTTGCAGCGATCTTGGCAATGGGAAACCCGGTTGCCTTGGATGCCAGCGCGGAACTCCGGGATACCCGTGGATTCATCTCCACGATAATCATTTCACCGGTTTCAGGATTAATCGCAAACTGAACGTTGGACCCGCCGGTATCCACCCCGATTTCCCTTAAAATGGCAATCGCGGCATCCCGC
>JAGGYV010000082.1 GCA_021162325.1 Desulfobacteraceae bacterium
GATAAGCCGCAAGAGGTGAAAAGCAATCGGGGCCGAAAATCGGAAAACGACAATGGTAATGGTAATGGCAAAACACCAAAAACCTTTTCCAGCAAAATTTTTGATTATCATGAATTTGGCTATCGCCGGATAACCATTGAACGCCCTTTGCGGGAATCGTATCAGTTCAGTGATGAACGCATTGCCCAACTGCGCTTTGCGCCCAAGCCGTTAAATGCGCCCATGAAATGGATCTATGATGAATACGGGCAAAACTGGACAGATGAGTTGGATTTTAAGTTTTACGGTGGTTTAAAAGAACATGGAAAAGATATTCGTAAACATATTAAAATTCATTTTAGCAACTTAAAAGAAAAACAGATGAAGGATCTGTTAAACCGCAAAACCTGGGCTTGCCAGAAACAGATAATGCTCAAAGCAAAAGAGCTGCAGCATGCCATCGGCACACAACAGTTTGACGACATGAACACATATGAAGATGTCATCAAATCCACCGGTATAAAGCTGGATGCCAAAGAGAAAAAACAGATCACTGCAGCAGTGAGCTGGAAAAACCCGGATGCAAAAAAAGTGATCAAAAAAGTGCGGAAAAAAGCCAAAGCCAATCCGGTGTATGGATTGTTCGCTGTCGACGGTATGGTGGTTGAATACAAGCCGGATGGCGATTTGCGGGACCATGAAAACATTGCCCTTGATCCGAAAAAGCCGGTAAACGAAGTCAATGAATCCTATTTTGCACGAGAGGTTTTGCCCCATGTGCCTGAAGCCTGGATTGATGCCAGTAAAAAAGATGCAAAGGATGGAGAAATCGGCATTGTGGGATATGAAATCCCGTTTAACCGTCATTTTTATGTATATCAGCCGCCAAGAGATTTGAAAGAGATTGATGCGGACCTAGATAAGGTGAGCGCCGAGATTATGGATTTGCTGAGAGAGGTGCATTCATAATGCCGGGGAGATATCAGAAGTATCCGGAGTATAAAGATTCTGGCGTTGAGTGGTTAACGAATATACCCAGTCAATGGGAAGTGTTTGATGGTAAACGAATTTTTAGAAATCGTCGCGAATTGGCTTTTGATAGTGACCAGCAACTGGCTGCCAGTCAAAAGTATGGAGTTATACCCCAGGCACTGATGATGGATTTAAATGATTCTAAAGTGATGCTTGCGTTAAAAGGGACAAGCTCATTTAGACATGTTGAGAAAAATGATTTTGTTATAAGTTTAAGAAGTTTTGAGGGTGGGATAGAACATAGTGATTATATAGGCTGTGTTTCTCCTGCTTATACGGTATTAAATGCAACAAAGAAAATCTCTCCAAGTTTCTATCGGTATCTTTTCAAATGCAAACCGTTTATTGCTGCGCTACAATCAACGACAGATAGTTTGAGAGACGGAAAGTCAATTACCTATGGGCAATTCGGCTCTATTCCATTAATTTTGCCACCAGCCGATGAACAATCCCAAATCGCCAGCTTCCTTGACCATAAAACCGCCAAAATCGATATCCTGATCGAAAAACAGCAACAGCTCATCAAACTGCTGAAAGAAAAACGTCAGGCAGTGATCAGCCATGCCGTGACCAACGGCTTAAACCCGCAAGCCCCCATGAAAGACTCCGGTGTTGAGTGGTTGGGGGAGGTGCCGGAGCATTGGGGGACAGGTAGTTTAAGGTGGTATATTAGCATTGCGAGTGGTGATGGATTGTCAAATTCCGAATTTGAGAAGCAGTCGGACGAAACATTCAAGTATCGTGTTATTGGTGGAAATGGAACGCTTGGGTATTCGGCTTGCGTTAATACAACAAAGAAGGTTTTTGCAATTGGGCGTGTCGGAGCATTATGCGGAAATGTCCATTTTATCAATGAAAACTGTTGGATAACAGATAATGCTCTTAAATTATATTCTTGGCACGATTTTCAATCTAATTATCTGTACTTTTTGTTAACCGCAGCTCGTTTGAATGAATACGCAAGTAAAAGCGCACAACCTCTGATAACCGGTGAGCAAGTGAAATCCTTAAAAGTGGTTATACCTCCTTTTAATGAACAGTTTAAAATATCTGATTATATTGTCAGCGAGTTAACAAAGCTATCGAATTTGATTGAAAAGTGTGAAGTTGGCATCCGATTAATGCACGAACGCCGAACTGCCCTCATATCCGCTGCTGTCACCGGAAAAATTGACGTGCGCAACTGGCAGGCCCCGGCACAAATCCAAACCAGCGAGGAAAAAGCCGCATGACTCATATGATGTCTACATGTAGGATGGGCAAAGCTTGCGTGCCCATCTTTTTTGGGAAATCCTTCCAATATCTTGGGAATGCTGACAAACCAGGCATGAAAGATGAGGTAATCTTGTTTGGGACATGGGTATATTGAAAATAATGGGTGAAGGATAACAATCGTCCCGCACAAAGGAAATATGAATATTTTCATTTCGGAAAATGACGAAAAGAGATGGGCACGCACGCTTTGCCCATCCTACGGGTTCATCATGTCCTTTTAACGGTAATCGAGGTGATACATGGAATATCGGCGGTTTTATCAACCCGGTGCGCGGTATTTTTTCACGGTGGTTACGGAAAACCGAAAACCGATATTAATTGATCATATTGAACGGCTGCGTGCGGCCTTCCGTTTATGCTTATCCCGCTATCCATTTGAGATCGAGGCGATTGTAATATTACCCGATCATTTGCATACCTTATGGAAACTGCCGGACGGTGACACGGATTTCTCAAAACGCTGGATGGTCATTAAACGCAAATTCTCATCAGGGTTGCCCGGTGGAGCGGTAAATTCATCCAAGGCTCAAAAACGGGAAAAAGGTATCTGGCAACGCCGTTTCTGGGAACATTATATTCGCGATGAAAAAGATTGGCAACATCACATGGATTATATTCATTTTAACCCTGTTAAACATGGATATGTTTCGAAACCGCAGGAATGGCAACACAGTTCATATCAACAGGCTGTTCGCAAAGGCTGGTCTGAAATCGACGCAATACATGAAAAGAATCCCAGGGATATGAATTACGAGTAGAATGGGCAAAGCTTGCGTGCCCATCAATGTTGGGAAATCCATCCCAAATGTCAGGAATGCTGGCAAAGCCAAGCATCAAAAATGAGATCATCGTTGATTGAGACATGAGGATATTGAAAACAATGATTAACCTGTAAGCAAAGGTGAAAACATTGAATAAAAAGCAACTAATAGATCTGATTAAACTTGGCGAGGGATTCACTGTTGAGTTTAAAAAGTCAGGCACGAGTAACATCGGGCGTGAGCTTTGTGCATTTGCCAATGCTACTGGCGGTTTTTTATTGATCGGCGTTTCAGACAGCGGTGATATCGTTGGTGCCATGGATCACAATAAACTGAAGTCACAAATTCAAAGCATTGCCCGCTCAATGGAACCGCCTCTGGTACTTGATATTGAAAGCGTGGGTAAGGTACTGGTTGTTTCCGTTCCGGCCCAGAACAGCAAACCCTATTCTTTTGCCGGAAAGTTTTATCTCCGTGACGGCGCCAGCTCCCAGCAGATGTCCCGTGATGAAATCCGGGAGTTTTTTTTCAAAGAAGGTGTGATTCACTTTGATGAAACACCGTGTGAATCTTTTAAACTGAATTCCGACCTGAAACCCTCTAACTGGACGCTGTTTGCAAAACGGGCAAATATTCCGGAAAATATGAAACCTGTGACAGCTTTGGAGAACCTGCATCTTTTAAAAAACAAAAAAGTTTCCCAGGCAGGCGCATGGTTATTGTGTGACGATATTACCCGGTTTAACATCAGCGGCAATGTTTCCTGCGCGCTGTTTATGGGTAATGATAAAGCCCGAATCCTGGACCGTAAGGATTTTTCCGGTGATGTTTACTCCATGATTGATTCGGTGATGACCTATATCTTGACCAAAATCAATACCGAATTGATTATCGAAAAGGTTAAGAGGGAGGAACGCCCCGAACTACCTGAAGAAGCTTTAAGGGAGGCTGTGGTGAACGCCCTTGCCCACAGGGATTATCGTTCAACGGCAAATGTTCAGATCTATATTTTTCAGGACCGGGTGGAAATCGTCAGTCCCGGCGGACTACCGGCAGGCATGGTAAAAGCCGACCTTGGGAAAAAGAGTATTCCCAGAAACCCGTTACTTTTCAGTATGCTTTACCGGATGAACGCCGTAGAACACATTGGATCGGGGATCAATCGAATTCACAGGGCATGTAAGGACTATGGTATTAAGGCTCCCATTGTTCAGGTTGAAGGGAACTGGGTCTCTTTTATTTTCCTGCGTCCCGGATCAAAAAAAGACCCGACCATTCAAGGCACCATGCAAGGCACCATGCAAGACACCATGCAAGCTACCATGCAAGCTGACAGGGAAAAGGAGATACTTGATTTTTGCCAAACACCCAGAAGCAGGAAAGAAATTCAAAATCATATCAAGATCAGCAATAGAGATTATTTCCGCAAAGAGATATTAAATCCCTTTATTCAAAAGGGTTTGTTGAAAATGACAATTCCTGAAAAACCCAGAAGTCCGAAACAAAAATATTATTCCGGCAACAAGGAAGATTCCGCATGAGTATATTTGGCGGTGACAAAGCAAATGAATTGACGTTTCAAAACGACATGATTGCGCAGTTAATCGCCAATGGCTGGCTGCTGGGCAAGGCTGGAAATTATAATCGGGATCTTGCGGTGTATACGGACGATCTGCTGGGGTTTGTGAAAGACACCCAGGCAAAACAATGGGAAAAATACTGCAAAATATACCCGAATAATCCCGAGCAAAAATTTTTAGAACGTGTTGCCGCACAAATGAACAAGGCGGACCCCAATGCGGCGGATAAAGAAATGCGAACATTCGGCACTCTGGGCGTATTGCGGCATGAAGTGCGGGATCGGGGCACCCGTTTTCGGCTGTGCCAGTTTAAACCCGAACATGACCTAAATCCGGATACGCTGGCGCGGTATCAGAAAAACCGGCTGCGTGTGGTGCCGGAACTGACTTACAGCCCATGGGCCAAAGATTTGCCCCCATCTCAATCTTACGGTGAAGGCGACGATCAAAAAGAGGCCATACCAGGCAAAAAAGCAAAAGCCTGGCGCATTGACCTGGTATTGTTTGTCAACGGACTGCCGGTGGCGACCCTTGAATTGAAATCGGAATTTAAACAGGCCGTAGAAAACGCCATCAAACAATACAAAACCACCCGATTGCCGATTGATCCGGTTACCCGGAAACCGGAACCGTTATTAACATTTAAACGCGGGGCACTGGTTCACTTTGCCGTGAGCCAGTATGACGTGTTTATGGCTACCCGTCTGGAAGGCGCGGACACATACTTTTTGCCGTTTAACAAAGGCACGAAAGACGGTGGTAAAGGCAATGATACACCTGATAATGTGAATCAATATGCCACGGATTATTTGTGGAATGAGGTGCTGCTGCCGGATAACCTGTTAACGATTCTTGGCCGGTATATCCATTTGCAGATTGAAGAAAAAGAAGACTGGGAAGGTCGAAAAACCAAAAAAGAAACCATGATCTTTCCCCGGTATCATCAATGGGATGTGGTGAATAAACTCGTTGATGCAGCGCGCACAGAAGGCCCGGGCTATAAATACCTGATCCAGCACAGTGCGGGGTCCGGCAAATCCAATTCCATTGCCTGGACCGCGCACCAGCTGTCATCCCTCTATGACAAGGACGGCAACAAGCAATTTGATTCCGTGATTATCGTAACTGACCGGACCGTGTTAGATGATCAGCTCCAGGACACCATTTACCAGTTTGAGCATGTGGATGGCGTGGTGGGAAGAATTAACACCAAAGAAGGCGACGGGTCAAAATCCGAAAAATTGGCGGCAGCCCTGAAAAATTCCCAACCGATTATTATTGTGACCATTCAGACCTTTCCTTTTGTATTAAAAGCTATTGAAAATGATGTGAGCTTGAAAGAACGGCATTACGCGGTGATTGCCGACGAGGCCCATTCATCCCAATCCGGTTCCACTGCCCGCCAGTTAAAAGAAGTGCTGATGATTGATCAGACAGGTGATGAGGAAGAACTGTCAACCGACGAGATTCTGGATGCGGTGGTGGCATCCCGGCGGGCGTCTGCGAATCTCAGCTATTTTGCTTTTACCGCAACCCCTAAAACCAAAACCCTGGAATTGTTCGGCCGTTTGCCGAAACCGGACCAGGCACCTTCCAAAACCAATAAGCCGGAAGCGTATCATGTGTACAGCATGCGCCAGGCCATTGAGGAAGGGTTTATCTTAGATGTATTAAAAAATTATACCAATTATAAAGTCGCTTATAACCTGGCGTTAAAAATTCAGGCATCTGATCAGGAAGTGGAAAGTAAACGAGCCCGGGTGAAACTCAATCAATGGGTGCGCCTGCATGACTATAACATTGCCCAGAAGGTGCAGGTGATTGTTGAGCATTTTAAAGATAATGTGATGGGCCTGCTGGGCGGACAGGCCAAGGCAATGGTGGTGACCAGCTCCCGTAAAGAAGCGGTGCGTTATAAACTGGGCATTGATAAATATATTGCTGAAAAAGGGTATAAAAAAATCCATGCTATGGTGGCCTTTTCCGGTGAGGTGGAATTTAGCGAAAAAGATCCGAATTCAAGCGGGCTGCTGGGCGAAAAATTTACTGAAACCAATATGAATCCGGGGCTTAAAGGCCGTGATATGCGAAAAGCCTTTGATGCGAAGGATTATCAGGTGATGATTGTTGCCAATAAATTTCAGACCGGTTTTGATCAGCCCAAGCTTTGCGCCATGTACGTGGATAAAAAACTCGGCGGGGTGGAGTGTGTGCAAACCCTGTCGCGCCTGAACCGGACCTATCCGGGAAAAGCGGACAGCGGCACCTTTGTGCTGGATTTTTTCAATGACCCGAAAGATATTCTGGAATCGTTTCAGCCATATTATCAAACTGCGGAGCTGGCGGATGTATCTGATCCGGATCTGATTTTTGATTTGTTTGACAAACTGCGCGCGGCGGGTATTTTCCTGTGGCAAGAAGTGGAGCAGTTTTGTACGGCTTATTTACAAAAGAGTAAGAGCAATGCGGCCATTGCCAATATTTGCAAACCTGCGGTCGAGCGATGGAAAGTCCGGTATAAATCTGCCATTACTGCATACAAAGAAGCCAGGGCAATATTGGACCGAACCAAAAAGACCAAAGATCCGGTGTTAATTGCCAATGCGGAAAACAGCTTTAAAGACTGTAAAAAGGAAAAAGACGCCTTGGAAATCTTTAAAAAAGACTTGGGCACCTTTGTGCGATTCTATGAGTTTATGTCACAGATTGTTGATTATGATAATAAAGAGCTGGAAAAGCTGAGCGTGTATGCACGGAATCTGCGGCCCATGCTGCGGGAGTCTTTGATCGAAGAAGATGATATTGATTTGAACAGCGTGGTGTTAAGCCATTACCGGTTATCGGAAATCCGCCGGCAGGATTTAAAGCTTGAAGAAAATTCGGCTGAATACAAACTGACGCCAGGCGATGGATTGGGTTCGGCAAAAGCAAAAAACATTAAAGAAGAGTTTCTGTCTCAGATTATCAACCGGTTAAATGAGCTTTTTTTAACGGATCATCTGTCGGAGAAAGACCTGGTGAATTATGCCTATACCATCAGAGACAAAGTCCGTGAAAATCAGCAGGTCATGATACAGATCGCCAGCAATACCCCGGAACAGGCCATGCTGGGAGATTTCCCCAAAGCCGTGGATGATGCGGTGATGGACAGCAGTCAGGCACATCAGAACCAGATGATGCAACTGCTGGCAGATCCGGAAAAGGCCAAAGGTTTTGCCAGGGTGGTGCTTGAGCTGTTGCAGATGGCTGATTAAGAATGTTATCAATATTATGCCCGTTATTTTCAATAGGCGTTAAAGTTTGTAATCTGTGCCGCTAAGAGACCTACCTGATCATGTATAATAATCCTGAACTGTTTCCAGAACTCAACTTTACATTTCTTATTGAATATGCCAAAGACTGGAAAAAAGATTTTCCATTAATTAAGTGCATTACACTTCATTACCCCATGACTCCTGCCCTCAGGGAATCACTTTGGATCTGGTGTGATTATCGGTTTTTAAAATGTTCATGGGATGAGGAAAATGTGTTTGTCTGTTTTACTGAAACAGCCGTATGTGAACCTTATTATGGAAAAGCATTCACGAACAGACAGCATTTCATGAAGCGGTTATGCAAAAAGGCCGGTGTCAAACCATTCGGATTCCATGCCATAAGGCATTTAAGTGCGACGGTGCTGTATCATAAAGGCAAGGAGTTGTATTATCTTCAGCGATTTCTTCGGCATAAAGACCCCATGACAACCCAGCGGTATCTGCATCGGTTGGGGTTGGAATCTTTGCGCCAGGGGATTAATGATGGATTTAGCAACTCGGAACAGCAGTGGGCTCCAGAAGGAGAAAAAACACCAGTTGAAGTAAAAAAAAGGAATTTAAACGCAGTGGACACTGTTTTTAACTCACAGAGCAATGTGATTATTTTTCCCGGAAAAAAATATCAAAAGAACAATTTTTAGGGGAAAAGCCCATTTTCCCCCTGGGGAATCAGCAAGGTGTCCGTGGGTGTCCCGAAAATAAAAAAGGACTTAGATAAAACCTAAATCCTTGAAATTATTGGTGACCCCAGCGGGGTTCGAACCCGCGTTACCGGCGTGAGAGGCCGACGTCCTAGGCCACTAGACGATGGGGCCAAAAAATTTAACTGCCTGTTATTTTAATCGTATTCGAATCGCTTAGATGATTAATTTAAATGATGACACATACATATTTTGATGAAGATATTTTGTCAAACACTATTTTGTCATTCGTTCACCGGTTTTTTGCCTCTCCTGTATCCGAAAACCAGGTAGATGAGCCACCCGATAAAGGGCGTCAGGGTAAGTATCCACCAGGCTGCTTTTTCTCCCGGGGAGTTGAATTGTTTTAATGATATATCAACCAGCATCCAGATGGTCAGCAAAAGAAACGGGATGGTCATGGCGATGAAGGTGATGGTGGTCTTGAGTTCCATTGTGTGCCTTTGTTCTGGCTTCGTAAAAAAGACCAACTTCTGTGTTGCGCTGCATCCTTCGTCGGATCAACGTACGAAAAGTACGCCTCTCTCCTCAGAATTTGCGCGCCTTGAATTTGGTTTTTTTTCAAAGTCATCCGAATGTGAAAAATAAATACTTAATTTTAAGATTTCAATGCATCGGTAATTTTTAATACAATTTCCACGTAATATGAACTGTGGTTGTAGTGATAGACGACTTTGCCGGCTTCTTCCCGGGAGATACCGGGTTTCCAGCCGTAATGTTTTAGATAATTGGCAATGCTGGCAATGGCGTCTTCATGGTGAAACAGGTTGACGCTGCCGTCTTTGTTTCCGTCTTTAGCCAGAATATTGATATTGCTGGGCATAAACTGGCAAAGGCCCATGGCGCCGGCATAGGAACCGTTGATATTATACGGGTCCATGCCTTCCTTTTCCACATACGTGATAAAGGCGATGAGTTCTTTATAGGCCCATTTTGCCTTTCGCGCGGCTTTTTTTTCATATGCCTGCCGGGTCACCCGGTTTTTTGTGGGGATTTTTTTCCAGAACCGGTCTCGAATGGTTTTGTCTTCTAATACGGCCATGGTCGACAGAATGCTGATGACCGGGCGATTGCCCACATAAGCGCCGAAACGGGTTTCCACCAGCATGATTGCTGTGATGACTTCCTTGTCCACCCCATAATTCATTTCAGCCTTTAGCAGGTCGGCATGGTGTGCCCGCATATAATTATTTGCTTTTTTAATGGATTTTGATGAAAGAAACTGATCGTAATTCAGTTTCCCTTCCTGGTGCCGGAAATAGGAAGAGACGCCTTTGATATCAAAAAATACCCCTGGATTGTTGTAAATGCGATTGATCTGTTTTGCGGTGAGTTTTGTCGCTTTGTCATTAATGAGGCGGGTCTGCAGAGTTTTAAAACTGATATTGTTATCATCAGCCCGGGAGGTTTCTGGCATTGAGGCAACAAGTACGATGATAATAATTGCAGTGATGATCCAATTGTTAATTCGGGAGAATGAATCCGGCATCAGGGGCAGAACGGTTTTCATGAAGCACCTCCATTTTGGATTTTCAGGGTATCATGATTGTTTATTAATTAGAAGAATATCATACGGCTTCCGCCGGGTAAATGCCGAAACATGGCGAAAGCCGGTTTTTACGAGCAGTTCGGTTGCCTTGTCAAAATGGCGGGCCACCTGATGCGGCTGGTGGGCGTCTGATCCGATGGTCATGCGGATATTTTTTTCATGACATGTTTTTAGCAAAGACGCAGCTGGGTAGAATTCATTTGCCGCATGATTATAGCCGCTGGTATTTAGTTCTACGGTAAGGTCTTTATAGCTGATTTTAGACAATATTTCATCAAATTTTTTTTCAAATTCAGGAGAAGGCCGGCGACCGAATTTTTTGATGATGTCTATGTGGCAGATGATGTCCACATCCATATTCTCGATCATCTCACCTAAGAGTAAAAGATAATTTTCGCAGATCACATCAATGCTTTCACTTTCGCGGGCTTCAGTGTCTTTTGAACTGACAATGTTGATAGTGTCAATAAAATGAACCGACCCGCCGATGACATCAAAATCAAATGGCGCAATAATTTTTTTTACATAATGGGCGTTTTTCGGGTCATAATCAACTTCAAGGCCCACCTTTACCCGGATATGGTTTTTATATGTGTGTGCCAGTTGACGGACGGATTGATAATAAAAAGGCACATAATCCGGTGTCATGGAGAGGCGTTTTCCGCTTTCATGCAGGGTCAGGTGATCCAGAAAACAGATTTCCGTTAACCCTGCGGCAATGGCATTTTGGATGTATTGGTCCATGGTGCCGTTTGCATGGTTGCAAAGGGAAGTATGGACGTGGTAATCAATCATAGTTTGTAAACATGACTTCGTAAACGACTCAATTTCATCGTTGCGTTTCATCTTTCGTCGCTCAACGTACATTCGTACGCCTCGCTTCTCAAGATTCACGCGCCTTGAACTTGAGCCTTTTACAAAGCCATCGGTAGTTGGTTTGTAAATAAGGTTAAATTCAGAAACAGTCAGATCTTTGGAAAATGAAATAACATTTTCACTAAGGTTTAAAATGGCATGCCGATCTGTCTGGTGTCAAACTCCAAATCAGGAAAGTTGAATATTAAATATGGGAAAAGCACCTAAAACGGTCTACTCCTGTCAGGAATGCGGGTATCATGCGCCCAAATGGCTTGGGCGCTGTCCGGAATGCGGCGGATGGGA
>JAGGYV010000067.1 GCA_021162325.1 Desulfobacteraceae bacterium
CCAAATGCAATATCAAAATTTCGGATCGCATCAATATACGCTTTTTGATTGGGATTTTTGGGCGTGATGGTAGTTTTTTTTGACGTGACATATACAGTGTCTAAAAAAATATTTTTTAGATTAACATGGCTGTCCCGGCTCAGAACATTGGTCGCATATTCAACGTCTTTTGCGTAGACGGGATAACCGTCTTTAATCAGGCCGTAAAGCTGGTTGAGAATGTTTTTGGCAAGATCCGACGAGATGGTGTCGCCGGTGATGGATATGGTGTTCCCCCGGGCTGAAATAGTGACATCTGTTGCTTCCGCAATGCGTTTGAGATTGCAGTTGTGGGCGCCGAAAAGCTCATTGGCAACATGGATATCTGAAAAAGTCAGTTCCGCGCAGGTATGTTTCTGATAGTCATTCATTACAAGAATCAGTCTGTTTAACAGTTTTGATGGCGTTGCAAAAAGTTCCATCTGCTGCGTTGTAGCAATTTTTCAGTCTTTCAAGATACTACATGTATAATTTCGAGCCTGAAAAACGACTACGCCTTGCCAAATTTTATGGGATTGGTGGAACTTTTAACTTAGCCATCTGGATACTTTTTACGATTTTGTATCTGTAAAATATTTGATAAATTTCGATTCAAATAATTTACAATGGTTATTGCATAAAAAACAAGAATTTTCTTGACGCAGTTTTGGCGTTTGGGTAACGTAAACTCTTGATACAGTTATAATATTTTACTAATATGGAGTGTTATGAATCCTTTTGATATGGCGATCATTGTAGTGCTGGGGTATTGTATAATCCGTGGGATTTTCAGAGGGTTAATCAAGGAGGTGTCATCAATTGTCGGGCTTGCGGCTGGTTTTTATGTGGCGTATTCATATCATGGATCGGTTGCCCCTTTATTCTCAAAGTGGATTACAGAACCGGCATATCTTAAAATCACCAGCTTTATCCTTCTTTTTTGCAGCGTATTTTTTATTATTGCGTTGATTGGGATTTTGATCCGATTTGTTATAAAGCTGGTCCTGCTGGGGATTGTTGATCGCATTCTGGGGGGTGTTTTCGGTGCGTTAAAGGCTGTCCTGGTTGTATCCTTTGCCTATCTTCTGTTAATTACATTTCTTCCTGCCGGTGGCGTTTCCGTGGTCAGTGCATCAAAGCTGGCACCGCAGATAAATACATTTGCCCAGGGAGTAATCTGTGTAGTCCCGAAAGATGTCCGGGATTCGTACCACAAAAAATTATCAGAACTGAAGAGAGACTGGAACCGGAAATGATTGCAATTATCGATTATGATGCCGGAAATTTGACCAGTGTGTCGCGGGCACTTTTTCATATCAATGTTGAAAATGTTATTACAAAGGACATCAAATTAATAGACTCGGCCCAACGGATTATTTTCCCGGGCGTTGGGGCTGCCGGATCAGCCATGCAGAGTTTAATCCGCCTGGGCTTAGATGATGTGATAAGGCGAGCGATTGGCAGCGGAAAGCCGGTATTGGGCATCTGCTTGGGCACGCAGATTATTCTACAAAATAGCCAGGAAAATCAGGCCAAATGTTTGGGTATTATTGATGGATCCGTGCGGGCTTTTTCTGACATATTTGCCTCAAAGAAGATTAAAGGGTTGAAAATTCCGCACATGGGATGGAATCGTATTGCTTTGAAAACAGACCATCCGGTCTTTGCCGGTCTGAAAGAAAATGATGAGTTCTATTTTGTTCACGGGTATTACCCTTTGCCGGATAATATGAGCCAGGTGATTGCCACCACGGATTATGGAATAAATTTTCCTTCCATCATCGGCATGAATAATCTTGTCGCCACCCAGTTCCATCCTGAGAAAAGCGGAAACCCCGGGTTGACCATATTAAAAAATTTCAGCAAATGGGAGCCATGTTAAGTAAACGAATTATACCCTGCCTGGATGTCTGTGAAGGTCGGACCACCAAAGGCATTAAATTTAAAAATAATGTGGATATCGGTGATCCGGTTGAAATGGCATTAATGTATTATGAGGCCGGGGCGGATGAAATCGTATTTTATGATATTACCGCTTCCCATGAAAAACGGGACATCATGATTGATGTGGTGAGAAAAGTAGCAGAAACTATTTTTATTCCGTTTTCAGTGGGCGGCGGGATCCGTACCCTTGAAGATATGCGTGATGTTCTGCTGGCAGGGGCTGAAAAAGTCAGTGTTAATTCATCGGCTGTTAAAAACCCGGAAATTATTTCCGAAGGTGCGGCTGCATTCGGGAATCAGTGTATTGTTCTGGGCATGGATGTCAAACATGTCGGCAAAAGTGAAAAAATCCCGTCCGGGTATGAAATCGTTATCAATGGCGGCAGGAAATATATGGGGATGGATGCGCTTGCCTGGGCGCTGGAAGGTCAGGCTTTGGGCGCCGGAGAGATCTGTTTGAATTCCATTGATGCGGACGGAACGAAAGACGGGTATGAACTGACGTTAACCGAATTAATTTCAAGCAGTGTCGATATTCCTGTGATTGCTTCCGGCGGGGCCGGGCATCCGGTCCATTTGCGAGATGTGTTGAAGCAGGGAAAAGCGGATGCGGCATTGATCGCATCCATGGTGCATTACGGCACCTACACGATCCCGGGAATCAAATCATATCTGGATAATGAAGGGGTCAACATCCGGTCTTCGTGGTAGGCGTCAAATCAAAGGGTCATCGTCAAGTCCAAACAAGAGGCTTAACAGGACAGAGCTGATTGTAAAATTCGCTTAGGGCCGAACCGGTAAAGTTTTTGGCAAAGTCTCTGGCAAAGTCTCTGGCTTAATAAAATACAATCACTCAGGATATTGTGTGATTGCCTGAATCTCTTTATATAACGGCATTAGTTTTTTGGATATTTTTGTGTATACGTTTTCATAAAGGTCTTTATAAATCCGGCAGTTCTCCGGGATCGGTTCAAAGACTTTTTTAATGCCGGTCATTTCTTTGACTGCAGACTCAAAATCCGGAAACAGGTTTAACCCCACGGCTGCATCAATGGCCGCGCCGATAACGGAGGTCTCATGGGTGTGGGGACGCTGGGCCGGTACGCCGAAAACATCGGCGGCAATCTGCATGGCGGTATCGCTTTGGGAGCCGCCGCCGGATACCCGCAGTTGCGTGATAGGCACCTTGTTCTTTTTCTCCGTCAGCAGGGCACCTTCCCTGAGTCCGTAAATAAGCCCTTCAATCATTGCCCGGTATAGGTGCCCCCGGGTGTGCACATCGCCGAACCCGATAATGGATCCTTTGGCATATCGTTCCATATGCGGACCCGGCGACCAGTGCGGTTGTAGCACCAGCCCCATGGAACCGGGAGGTACATCGCGGATGATTTTTTCAAACAACATTTCCGGGGTGACACCTGTTTTCTCCGCCTCCAGCTTTTCTTTGAGTCCGAATTCTTCCTTGAACCATGTCACCATCCAGAATCCGCGCATAATGGCCACTTCCGTATAATACTGGTCCGGCACGGCGGCCGGGTAGGGGGGGACAAGTGCCTTAAGCTCTACATAGCGTTGGATCGCGGTATTCACCGTGGCAATCGTTCCAAAACTCAGACATGCTGTTTCCGGTGTCAGGCACCCGGCGCCCAGAACTTCGCATGCTTTGTCACTGGCAGCAGCGATCACCGGAATTCCGAAAGGGATTCCGGTTTCTTTGGCAGCCTTTTCAGTGATTGCACCCAGGTGTTCTCCTGGTTTTATAAGGTGAGGCAGTTTTTCTTTTTCAACTGGAAACAGTTTCCATTTAAAATCATACTTGCCCGCCCACTGATAAGTCTTACCATTAACCGGAAGATACCCCACATTACTGCCCACGGAATCAATAAATTCATGGGTCAACTTGAAATTTAAATATCCGGACAGCAACAGGTATTTGTGTGTGTTTTTCCAGATATCCGGCTGATTCTGCTTGATCCAGTTGATCTGGCAATTAGAAATGACGCCATCGATAAAATCATGGAGTTTCACCGCTTTTAGTAAAGGTCTGAGCGCTGAAGGAATGACTTTGCCTGAATCCGCTTTTCTCTGATCCAGCCAGACGATTGCCGGCCGCAGCGCATTCCCCTCTTTATCCACATTAACCACCGTTGCCCTTTGGGTGGTGATGCTGACACCGGCAATATTTTTTTTAAGGTCCCCTGTATTTTCAAGCAGTGTCCGGCAGGATTGGCAAAGCATCTCCCAGTAATATTCCGGTTTCTGTTCGGCCCATCCGGGAAATTCTGAAAAATACGGTTCAATGGGCGTCTTGACCAGGTCAATAATTTGTCCTTTAAGATCCACCAGGGCTGCGCGAATCGATTGCGTGCCCGCATCAATTGTCAGAATCAATTCTTCCTTATTTTTCATTATAGAGACCTTTTTTTTATGAGAACGTTAATTTGATTTTTTGTTACTATTCAGGTTAATTAGGCTGAAGTGGTTTAGGCTGAAGGGCTGTCTGAATAAATTATTTTTTAAAAACAGCATATTCCGATTGCCCTATTTACCTTCAGCCTACAGCCTATCTACCTGAGCAGTTACGATTTTTTATTGATCAAGTCCCAGGTGGCCTCCGGGATTCATAATGTTATTCGGATCAAAATGATTTTTTAATGTGCGCAGCACATCCATTTGTTCTTTGCCAAGGTGCCGTTCCATGAGTGAGGCGAATAATTTCCCCACACCATGATGATGGCTGATAGAACCCCCGTTTTTTAAAATCGCATCCAGTACGCCGTCATGGAATTTTCGATATTCCGGTAGATCAATGGCTTTAAGTATGAAAATAAAATACAGGTTGGTTCCCTGGGGGTAAAAATGGGAAGCATGGGTCATGCAGATGACCCCCGGATGAGATTTAATAAAGGCACGGACGCCTTCATGCAGCCGGTGCAGATTTTCCCAGGTAACCCCGGATTCCACGGTGTCGACAATCACGCCGTAATCCATCAGGTCTTCTCTCATATACGGTTCTTTGTAACGTGTTTTTTCCCATTTTTTAGTGGCATACCCGCTTAAAGACATGGCTCCGTTTTTTTTGCATATTTTTGTAACCTGATCTCTGACATGATTGGAAAATCCTTTTTCACCTTCCGACCATCCCATGCACAGGCACCGTTTCATGGGTTTATAACCACGCAATGTTATCAGTTTATCAACGGGAGAGCCGTGAATGCCAAAAAGTTTCAAGCCCACCTCGGTCTCTTCCGGGTCGGATATCCGGTATACTGCCGGCAGGCCGAATTCACCCTGGAGAATCTCCCGGCTCGCATTGACCGCCGCCGCCCAGGACGGAAACATAAACCCGAACCGTTGACGGTTTTTCGGCAGATACCGAAAAATTTTCATGGTCACTTCAACCAAAATTCCGAAAGCCCCCTCATTGCCTTTCATGATATCGTTGATTTTGGGACCTGTGGCTGTTGCCGGATATTCCAGGGTTTTAAATGATCCCGCCGGCGTGACATATTCCTGGGCAAGGACAATATCATAGGCATCTCCATAGTAGGTGGAGGCCTGGCCGGAACCCAGCGTGACGACCCAGCCGCCCACCGTCGAAAATTCAAAGGACTGGGGGAAATGGCCGCAGGTGTATCGTCGTTTGATATTAAATTTTTTCGGCGCTTTACTTAAAGCGTCTTCATAGGCCGGTCCGAACATTCCCGGCTGAACCGTTGCGGTCTGGTTCTGCTCGTTGATATCTAAAAGTTTGTTCATGTGGGTGCTCATCACCAGCATGATACCGGATTTCGGTGCATTTAAACCAAAGGTAACCGATGACCCGCCGGAATAAATATAGATAGGAATTTTTTTATCATTGCAATAAGCGACAATTTTTTGAACGTCTACTTTGTTTCTTGGATGAACAACAATGTCCGGAACATTGTGAACCTGATTTTGTCTCAAATCCATGGCTTCATCCACGGTCTTGCCATGGCTGAACTTGACCCGGCTGTAATCATCGGTGCTAACATTTTTTTTACCGACAATATCCGTAAACGTCTTTATCTGTGTTTTTGTTAAAGTAATTTTTTGATCAATGGAAACTTTTTCGTTACCTTCAAGCTGCGGTTTTTCAAAATCTTCATCCGTCATGTTAAATTGTTCTTTTAACATCAAATACCATTCACTGTTCGGATGCTTGAATTCTTTGGGATCGCCCCATTTAAAAATTGAACGGTATGATTTTTTTTGGGGTGCTTTTTCACTCCAATTCGGTTGAAATATCTTAGACATAGTTCTCTCCAGTTTGATTTTAGCTGATTATGTCAGCATATCCACTGCTTTTTCCCCTGCTGACCTTAAAATATCTTTCATGATTTGTTTTGCTTTTTCTGGTTCCCGGTTTTTGATTGCCTGGTAGATTTCTTTATGGAAAGTTATTGTTTTGGCTCGATTTTCCGGATCACTGAAATACAATTCATAATAATCATGCATCTGGCGGGTGAATGCATTGAGCAATACAACATATAAAACGTTGCCGCTGGCCCTTGCAATGATATTATGAAGCCGTATATCCCGGTCGTCCATGTTTTTCCCATTGGCGGTGGACACTATGTTTTCAAGGTTTTTAAGGTCTTCTGCGGACCTGTTTTTTGCCGCGCAATATGCCATTTCCGGAACCAGTACTTCCCTGAGATCCATCAGGTTTTTAAAAACATCCATATCCAGGGCGTTGTTTTTAAAAAGCAGTTCTTTCACCAGCTCCAGGCTGCCGCTTTCAAGATAATCTTTTACATAAACGCCTTCCCCATGCCTGATTTCGACCAGGTCCATGCTTTCGAGTTTGCCAAGCGCCTCCCGGACCGTTGAGCGGTTTACATTCAACATTTTCGCCAAGGTTCTTTCGGCGGGGAGTTTTTCTCCGGGGGCAATGTCTTTGTTGATGATTCTGTTTTTCAACTGATCGACAATTTCTTCGTAAAGCTTTGTCTTATTTAATGGTTTCAATAAAGCAACCGTCTTTCCCATTATATGATGATACCTTTCTTTATAAAATAATGCGAACCCATGTGGTTTGTTGATACGGTGGTCCGACCACTATGAGCATTGCAAAGTTATCACCCTGTGTCAATCTATTTTTTTTATCCGTTCACAGGGTACAACTGCTGATATGGAGCCCTGCGAAGGATTACATATATTTAAAGTAAGTATTGATTCTCCATGATGAATTTCGGCTTTAGGATTTGACGGCTTCGTAAAAAGCTTTTCATGGTGACGATTTACCACTGTATGAGAAAATAACTTGTCAATCATTTCAAAAGATTATGGACGAGTTATTTGGAAGTCCAACTTCTGCGTTGCGCTGCATCCTTCGTTTCTTCAAAGTACGATAAGCACGAATCATTACTCAGGATTTACGCGCCTTGCCAATTTTATGAGATTGGTGAACTTTTATACTTTGCCGTCGGAATTCGACTTTTTACGAGACTATCAGGATTTAGGAGTCAGAGGAAAAACCCTGAAGGGGCATTACCTCTCAGCCCGGGGAAACGCCCCGGGAATGGGTAGAAAATAGATTTAGCCCTGAAAGGGCGTAACATATTGTTAATGAGATGGATCTTATTTCTAAGCTTTTGCAGTGATTGATAAATCGTTTTTTCAAAGAGGGTGATCGTCACTATGAAAAGCTTTCTATGATGCCCATTATTTTTCAAGTTTTTGGATTCGTTTTCACTGACCGAACCGGAAGCTGGTTCCGATATTCTAAATGTAAAAACCACGGCAAAGAGGGTTGATGACAACTGGGTGCTTAACGGTAAAAAATCTTTAGCCACCGGTGCGGCCATTGCTGATTATATTCTCGTTGTGGCGCGTACCAGCATGGATAAACCATTTAATCATGGGGTATCGTTATTTATGGTTCCTGCAGATACCAGCGGAATAGATATATCCCCGCAGCAGAAACTGGCAACAAACGGATTTGTCAGCTGCGAGATAAATCTTGATTCCGTGGCGGTATCCCGGGATATGATCATCGGGGGACAGGATCTCGGGTGGGGGGTTCTCACCTTTGCCGGTGCGGTGGAACGTCTCATGGTTGCGGCTTCCTGCGTTGGGCTTTCTTTGCGAATGCTGGAATACCTTTATGAATACACCCAAAAGCGCATGATTCAGGGACAGCCGCTCTACGACATCCAATTGATCAATCATCAGCTGGCGGATATGGCAATAAAAATAAAGGCCGCTGACCCTGTTGTTGGAAAATGCCATTAATCTCCTGGCGTCCGGGGCAACACCCACTGTCGAAATTTGCGGTGCCAAGGTGTTCGCATCTGAAATGCAGCAGGAGATATCTATGGCGGCAATGAAAATTATTGGCGGTCGCGCATATCTGAAAGATTATCCGATCGAGCGCTGGGTGCGGGAAGGATTGCTGTCGCTATATGCCGGCGGAACCAATGAATTACAAAAAAATATCATTGCCCGCAAATTGCATCGTTCTTTTAAGAATTAAAATATAAAAATTAAATAGGAGCCCTGATGAATCGTTTACCTCCCGAAGATTGCACCTTTTTCCTGATTACCAGAGCCTCGTTATCCGTTACATCGATTTTTAAAAAGGTGTTGGCCAAAAACGAATTGCCAGAGATTAAACCTTCCTATCTGGGCGTCCTGATGTGTTTGTGGGAAATTGACGCCATGGATGAAATGCTCAGCAAATTCGGTAGCGAGGACGGGATGAAGTTAACTGATCTTGGGCGTTGCGCCGGCGTGGAGCCATCAACCATCACCGGTTTGGTTGATCGAATGGAGCGCGACGGTCTGGTGTATCGCTCCCGTGTTCACAATGACCGCCGGGCGCAACAAGCGAATTTAACTGAAAAAGGACGTTTGATTCGCGAAAAAGTTGTTAAGGCGATGGATGATATGGCAAAAGAAGCCTTTGCCGGTATTGCGCACGAGGAAATGGAAATGGCAAAAAAGGTTCTTTGGAAAATATTGGAAAATGTGAATAAGAAAAAAACCCTGACCTGATTATTTTTGGCCGTCGTAGCCCGTCAACTGACACGAAAGATAGCGCTGCTTCTCACAAAAAGCACCAGCTCCTTTTCCGGAAACTTGAATCAACAATCATAGGGCATCGGAGGCGTATTCCTGATTTAAATATAGAGGTTCAGGAAGGCGTAAAACGAATTTTTTACCAAAGGTGAGAGAGGTAATTATTTCCCTTTTGGATGCGGCTGTTCTGCGGAAAGAACCACCAGATTTGACTTGTCTTTTTGAAATTTAAGCCCTTTATGCGCTTCTCCCACTTCCTCGATGGAAATGATGGAATAAATAGAAAGGTGCAGCGTTTTGACCCCCTCAAACTGACGTTTCTGATCTTCTTCTTCCGGATTAATAACAACGGATTTGGTATCAAAAACAAAGTCGGAAATGGCGACAAAACTGAGCCCCAAACTTGAATCAGTAACTGTTTTAGCCTTTAATGTTAATACTTTTATGTCTTTGGTGTCTTTGGCGTCGCGATAGGTAACCAGGTAAAAGGTTTCTTCTTTTTTCTTTGCCATGCTGCGTTCACTTCTTTCAAATCACTTTATTTATTGGTTTTTTTATTTTGCTTACTCAAAATGCGTATCTATTTAAAACAATAAAACAAACTGGGTTTTTTGTCAAAATCATAAAAATGTCATACCTATCCTTTTTATTTTTAAAGTTCAATAACTAGATGGATGTTTGATTGATATTTATGTAATAATTTGTTATTTCAAACAATCAATTCCAATTGGACAAAACATTTAAAGCGAGTAAAGGAACACAAATGGATGATACCCAAAAAAAATCAGAGCAGATTCAAATTAAAGCAAACGAGGAAATGTCCCAGGGACGTTACAGCAACTCCATGTTTATCGCCCATGGCCCGGAGGAATTTATTATTGACTGGCTGCTCAACGCCCCGACTGGCGCGCATCTGGTATCCCGAATAATTGTAACTCCCGGGCATGTTAAAAGAATCATCAGCGCGTTGAATGATAATTTAAAAAGATATGAGGAAAAATTCGGGGAGATTAAACCGGCAGAACATACGGAACATAAATTTCACTAAATCCCCTCTTTAAAGAAATCATCTTTTCCCGTGATAGTATCCGGGCTTTTGGTATATTCCGTGGGGGCTGACCCTTCTTTAAAACATTCAAAAATCGTATTTTGGGATTCCGGGATGGGAAGCAATCCCGTATCTGTATCTATTTTTGCAAACACCACACTATCCGGGACTTTAAATACTCTGACCGGCTGATCCTCAAGCGCCTGCTTCATAAAATCCAGCCATATCGGGCTGGCGGCACGGGAACCGGTTTCCTTTTTTCCCAAAGACTGTTCATGATCAAAACCGACCCACACACCGGTAATATACCTGGGGGTATAGCCGACAAACCAGGCGTCATTTAAATTATTTGTGGTTCCGGTCTTTCCTGCCACAGGCCGTTTCAGTGCCTTGATTCGCCAGCCGGTGCCATATTTTATCACCTCTCCCATCAAATGAGTAATAATATAGGCCGTGCTGTCCTCAATCACTTGCTTTGGTTCTAAATTATACGCCATGAGCACATTCCCGTCCCGATCCACCACTTTTTTGATAAAACACGGATCAATCAGCTTACCCTGATTTGCAAAAACAGAATACGCGTTCACAAGCTCCAGCAGGGAAAGACCGGAAGAGCCTAACGAAAGGGAAAGGTCTCTGTCCAGCTTTGCGGTGATGCCCAGATTTCTCGAATATTTGATGATATAATCAATCCCGATATCCCGCAAAATCTTAACGGTAATCACATTTCGCGACTTGATCAACCCTTCACGGAACAGGGTAAATCCATGAAATTTTTTATCATAATTTTTCGGCTTCCAGGTGAAATCATGTTCCGCATCTTCAAAAATAATGGGAGAATCCACGATCACCGAAGCCGGTGTAAACCCTCTATCCAGAGCGGCTGCATAAATGATGGGTTTAAACGCGGAGCCGGGTTGGCGACGGGATTGAATAGCCCGGTTAAACTGGCTGATATCAAAGTCCAGCCCACCGACCATGGCCTTCACCGCCCCGGTTTCAGCCTCTATGGAAAGCAGTGCGGATTCGACTTTTGGAATCTGTTCTAACGCAAAAACCCACGTTAGCTGGCCCTTTTCTTTTTTAATTACCCGGACGTAAATGACATCGCCAACACGCAGAACCTCGCTGGGATTTCTGACGGTTGTTTCAAAATAATCCACTGTCGAATCCGGTTTTCGTGCCCATTTCATATCCTTGAGCGCAATCACCCCGCGTTTATTTCCCACTCGGACGGTCACGAGATCCGCATGATCATTTACCTGAATCACCACGCCTTTGGTCATCATCTCTTTCTGTAAAGGCGTTTTTCTTAACTGCTCTTCAAGCGACTGAGAGAATGCTTCCATCTTCCCCGGCTGCAAGTGCTCCAGGGGTCCCCGATAACCCTGGCGTTTGTCCAGATCAACCAGGCCTTTTTGAATGGCTGCACGGGCCATCTTCTGTAGTTCAATATTGACGCAGGTATAGACCTCAAGGCCTTCATTATAAACCTTTTCCCGACCAAACATCTCTACCAGCGCCTGCCGGATGTGTTCCGTATAACAGGGGACATTTTCCCGGAACCAGTTCTTTCGGGGACGAATATCCAGCGTTGTATTGATGGCTGCCGTGGCATCATGGTCTGAAATATATCTTTCCGCAGCCATCCGCCGAAGCACATAAATCTGCCTTTTTTTGGCCCGGTCTGGATATCTGAACGGAGAATACCGACTGGGCGCCTGGGGAAGACCGGCGAGCATCGCACATTCCGACAGGCTCATGGTTTTTGCGGGCTTGCCGTAATAATTCTGTGCGGCGGCCTCAACACCGTATGCGCCGTTGCCCAAATAAATCTGATTTAAATAAAGAAAAAGAATCTGATCTTTTGTAAATTTTTTGTCTATGCGGTAGGCTAAAATAGCCTCTTTGATTTTTCTCTGATAACTTCTTTCAGGTGTCAGCAGGAAAGATTTGGTCACCTGCTGGGTAATGGTACTGCCGCCCTGAACGATTGCCCCGGCTTTCAGATTTTTGAGAAACGCCCTAAAAATACTGTGCAGATCAATTCCCTTGTGTTGATAAAACCGGGCGTCTTCGGCTGCGACAAACGCCTGAATCAAATAATCCGGCATTTCAGAAAGTTCAATAACAATACGCTGTTGTTTATAAAATTCTGCGATTTTACGGTTGTCATCCGAGTAAACGGACGTAATAATCGGCGGCCGGTAATCATTTAAAGAAGAAATATTCGGCAGATCCTTAGCAAAATAAAAATATACGCTGGCAAATCCGGCCATGCCTAAAAAAATCCCTAAACCGATGAGAACGAACAGCCATTTAATGAGTTTAAATAAAATTTTCATCATCCGTATGACCTGTGAAGACAGGTTGTTTTTATTTTATGCGCATCTTGATGTCACAAATATTAATTTAATATCCGGAACCCCAGTTTTAAAGCCTTTTTGTACTATCAGACAATTTATTAATTAGCAAGCCGCCTGTGAGGCCGAAAAAGCTCTACTTCACGGCTTCCGCCGACCTTTTTTGCTATTCCTGGGCCAGGGTATATTCCGCCAGCAGGCTGTTTTCCCAGTAATCATTGTCCGGTTTTGCAAAAAAAGTTTTAAACAATTCCAGGCTCTGGCGGCGCAACACATGGGGCACAATTATAATATTTGCGTTTTTATAGAGTTTTGGCAACCCTGACAGATCACACCCGGTTCCCCCGCCCATGATATCTTCATATGCATACACGATTCGGTGGATGCCGCTGATCAGGGAAGCCCCAAAACACATCAGACATGGTTCCATGGTGCAATACAATGTCAGTTCCTTCGTATTTTCAACCGCCTTATTTTCAGAAAGGGCTCTTAACGCCACGATCTCCGCATGATCAATTTCATTTGAATATTGACCGCTTGTGCCGTGGCGAAAACCGGTAGAAAGGATATTTTTTTTATCTGCAATCACACATCCCACCGGAAATTCCCCGGCCAAAAAAGCTTTTTCAGCCTGGGCCAATGCTTTTTCCATAAAATATTCATCAGTCATTTTTCCCCCTTGCCCGGATAACCAGCCAATAATATATGATTTTCAGCTTTACCGGATACCAACTCCCAACTTTTTTGTAAAGGTTCAAAGACAATAATTAACGTCAATAGTGACAGATTCAGAGGGACATTGACAATAAAGAAGTTTTTAGCTAATGATTAAAAGAGTTAAAATAGTTATCATTATCAACAAGGAAAAAATATGATCATAGGACTGGATGTTGGCGGCACACATACGGATATCGTCCTTGTCGGAAAAAACGGTCTGGAAAAAAAGATCAAAGTTCCGACAGATACCTCGGCTCTTTTTCAAACAGTACTGACCGGCATTGAACAGATCACCGCAAACATCCCTCCTGAAAAAATCAAACATGCGGTTCTCAGCACCACCCTTACGACCAATGCCATTGTCCAGGACAAGCTGTCACCGGCGGCAATGATTGTTTCGGCAGGACCGGGAATTAATCCAGAGGCATTCCGCACCAACGATCATTATTTTACGGTTTCCGGCTCCATTGATCACAGCGGCAAAGAAATCGACCCCATAGATAAAAACCAGATCGAAGAGATCGCCCGCCGCATCAAATCAGACGGAATCCGGCATGTGGGGGTGGTGGGGAAATTTTCCACCAGAAATCCGGAACATGAACTTGAAATTGAAAAAATATTAGCCCCGTATTTTGATAAAATATTTTTAGGCCACCGGATCTCCGGTCATCTCAATTTCCCCCGCAGAATTTCCACCACATTTCTAAACGCATCTGTATACCCGATTCACAAGGAATTCTTTGAAGCCGTCAAATTGAGCTTAAAGCAAAAAGGAATATCTATTCCCATCTATATCTTAAAAGCCGACGGTGGCACCATGGCCTTTGATGCATCCATCGACTTTCCAGGACAATCCGTTTTATCCGGTCCTTCTGCCAGTGTGATGGGATCTGTGGCTTTTGCGCCGGAAGATAAGGAAACCATTGTCATGGATATCGGCGGCACCACCACTGACATGGCCGTATTGATCAACCAGACCCCCCTGCTTTCGCCGCTGGGCATTGAAATCGGAAAATATAAAACCCTTATACGCGCATTAAATAGTTACTCCATCGGCATTGGCGGAGACAGCGTCGTTAAAATTGAAGGGGATTCTTTAAAAATCGGCCCGGATCGGGTCGGGCCGGCAATGGCTTACGGCGGTCAGCTGCCCACGCCCACGGACGCGCTCTTTGTCCTGGGAAAAACAGAAGACAAAAAAGGAGACAAAAGCAAATCCATCCAAGGGCTTACCCCCATTGCTGAAAAACTCGGACTCACGGTTAAAGAAGCTGCTTTTGAAATTTTTGACCTGGCCTGTCAGGACATATTAACGCATGCCCGAAAAATGATTGAGCAGATCAACAGCCAACCGGTTTACACCATCAAGGAAGTATTGACCGGCTACAAGTTAAACCCGCGTCATCTCATGGTACTTGGCGGACCCGCATCATATTTTGCCGAACACCTGGAACAGATCTCCGAATTCACGGTCCAAACCGTCCCCCAGTGGTCGGTGGCCAATGCCATCGGTGCCGCGCTTTCAAGAACCACATGCGAAGTGACCCTGTTTGCAGACACCCAGAAAGGAATCGCCATGGCACCCGAAGAGTCTTTCTCAAAACCGGTGAAATCAGATTTCACCAAGAAAGACGCTCTGGAACTGGGGCATGAACTGCTCAGGCAGAAAGCGCTCCAGACCGGCGCGAATATTGATGACCTGGACCTGGATATTTTAGAAGACCTGGAGTTTAATATGGTCCGTGGATTTCGTTTAACCGGCAAAAATATCCGCATCAAGCTGCAGGTCAAACCGGGATTGATCCACAATTACAAAATGATTACCGATAAAATTGCCGCCTTATAACTTGATGGTCTTATAAAAAAAGTGGCTAAGTTAAAAGTTTCACCAATCCCATAAAATTTGGCAAGGCGTATTGGTTTTTCAGGCTCGAAATTATACATGTAGTATCTTGAGTGCCTGAAAAACAAATACAACGCAGTAGATGGGACTTCCAAATAAGTAATTTTTAAAAACCATTATCTCGCGCAGAGACGCAGGGATCGCAGAGGAAAAAATCTTTGCGTCACTGCGTCATTGCGGGATAATAAATATAATAAATATAATAAATCGTTTTTACTTATTGATGGTTACAGCGGCGCAATCGCCGTAATAAGCTTTTTACGACGCCATGTAAATTTTAATCTTTTGGAGCACAACATGCTGACCGCAAAACATAAAACCGGCCTGGTTTTTTTGCCGGCCTTTGACTGGGCCATCAGCCCCACCCTTCCGGAAAGGGAAGAACGCCTGTTGTATAC